>JAUYQT010000369.1 GCA_030697085.1 Azonexus sp.
GACCCCGACGATGCGTTGATCGGCGAGATCAACACGCGGCTGGTAGTAGACCAGCAATTCTTTCGTGGCGATGGCGCGGCGCAGACCCTGCTCGATATCCATGCGCTCGGTTGCCCAGGCTGACATGTTTTCGGCGTAAAAATGATAGCGGTTGCGTCCCTCGGCCTTGGCGGTGTACATCGCCATATCGGCGGCGCGCATCAATTGTTGGGTGTCGGTACCATTGTCGGGAAAAATGGCGATGCCGAGGCTGCCCGAGATCGAAATTGACTGGCCCGCGACCAGGATTGGCAGGCGGAGTTGCTCAAGAATTTTCTGCGCCAGTTGGGCTGCGTAATCGGGGTTGGCGCTGCCGGCGAGAATGACGAATTCATCGCCGCCGAGGCGGGCGATCGTATCGCTGCTGCGCAAGAGGTTTTTCAGACGCTCACCCACGTGCCGTAGCAGCTGATCACCGACGGCATGCCCGAGCGAGTCGTTAATCAACTTGAAGCCATCGAGATCAAGAAATAGCAGCAGGCAGCGTTGCTCGCTGCGCCCGGCCAACTCAATGGCGTTCTCCAGGCGATCATTGAACAGCAAGCGGTTGGGCAGGCCGGTGAGTGGATCGTGATGCGCCAGGTGCTGAAGTTGTTGCTGGGCCTCGTAAATCGTCGTTACATCAGAAAATGCGGTGACAAAATGTGTCACTTTGTTGGTCGCATCGCGAACCGTGCTGACGCTCTGCCAAGCCGGAAATGCCTCGCCATTTTGGCGCTGGCAATTCACTTCGCCATGCCAGAAACCCGCGGCATCATCCTTTAGCGCAGCGGCATAGCGTTCCGGGCCGGGACTGACACGGAGCAGGACATCCGGATCGAGACCGATGATCTCGTCTTCGGAATAGCCGGTAATTCGTGAAAAAGCAGTGTTGACCGCAACCGTGTGGCGTTCGGCATCGGTAATGACGATGGCTTCTGCCGTGGCATGAAAAACGACGCTGGACTGGCGCAGTCGTTCCTCATCCTTGTGCCGTTGCGTGACATCGCGCAGGATGCCGACAACGCGACGGACGGCACCGCTGTTACCGTAGGCCTTGGCATGTGCCTCCATGTGACGGGCCGAGGACTGCGCGCCAACAGTGCGAAATTCAACTTGCACCGCTTCAGGGCGAAGTGGCGTTGGGTTAAGCGCCGCATGCACGCGCTCCCGATCCGCCGGATCGACGCGGGCAATAAAAGTCTCCCACGGTTCGTCGAGGGGCATCAATTGATTGCCAAACAGTTTGCCAAGGTGGGTATCGCCCTGCATCCGGTCGGCCGCCGGACTCCATTCGAGGACGCCAAGCGAACCCGCATTGAGGGCAAGTTGCAGGCGTTCTTCGCTTTGCTCGACAGCGACCTCGTCTTCGTGGCGGGCCATCGCCATCTGGATCGTGGCGTGCAGTTCACGCCCTTCGCACGGTTTGATCAGGTAGCCGAAAGGGCGACTCTCAAGGGCGCGATTCAGCGTGTCGTCCTCAGCATAGGCAGTGAGAAAAATAACGGGAATCTGGTGTTTGGCGCGAATTTCATTGGCGGCTTCAATACCGTCCATGCGTCCTTCAAGATGGATATCCATCAGCACCAGATCGGGCTTTTCTGTGGCGGCCTGACTAATTGCCTGTTCACCGCTCGCCACGACTGAACTGACCTGGTAACCGAAGCCCTGCAGTTGTCTTTTCAGATCGAAAGCGACGATACGTTCGTCTTCAACCAGCATCAGATTAATCGGCAATCTCGCGCTCATGATGCACCCTTCTCAGCAAGGCTATTCGGAAAGGAGACGCAGAACTTTGTTCCTTCTTTCCGTTTGATTTCGAGCACGCCATGCAGTTGTTCAACCAGCAACGGAACCAACTGCAAGCCCAGGGATATTCGTGAGGCCAATTCTGCTTCTTCAGGTAAACCAATCCCGTCATCAGCGACACTGAAACGAATCAAGCCATCGCTATCTTCGTTTAGTTCGATA
>JAUYQT010000381.1 GCA_030697085.1 Azonexus sp.
TTGATCAGGTTGTTTTCCAGATACATCTCACGCAGATAGAAGGAATGCATGGCCTGCGGCATACGCGTTGCATCGACGTTCCAGAACAGCACATCAAACGGCGGCAGCGCGTCGCCCAGCAAATAGCTATGGACCCAATAATTCCAGATCAGGCTGTTCGAGCGCAGCAGGCGGAATGAGCTGGCCATCTCGTTGCCATCAAGATAGCCCTTTTTCGCCATCGACTCTTCCAGCGCTCCGATACAGGCTTCATCGATAAAGACATCGATATCGCCCGGATGGGCAAAATCGGTCAGTGTGGTAAATAATGTCCAATGCGCCACCGGCACCTTGTCGGCGCCATAACGCTTGTTGGCCCAGGCCATGTAAGTGCTGACCAACGTCCCACCAATGCAGTAGCCGACCAAATGCACCTTTGGCACCTTGCAGAATTCAGTGGCGACACGCACCACCTCATCAACCCCTTCGAGCAGGTAATCGTCAAAACGAATTTCGGAGAGATCCTCCCCCGGATTTTTCCAGCTGGTAATAAAAACCGAAAAGCCCTGGTCGGTGAGATGCTTGACCAGACTCTTTTTGGCGGTCAGGTCAAGAATGTAAAACTTGTTGATCCAAGGCGTGATGATGACGATGGGCGTCGCCCGCACTTTCTCGGTCGTCGGCGTGTAATGAATTAATTCAACCAGACGATTACGGAAGACCACCTTGCCGGGCGTCATTGCCAGATCCTGACCAACGACAAAAGCATCCGGCTCAACCATCTGGATATTTTTCGCCTTGGCATCGCGCTGAAAGTTTTCCCAGCCCGCCTTCAGGCTTTCACCATGGGTCTCAACGCAACGTTCCATCGCCACCGGGTTAAGCCAGAAAAAATTGGTTGGCGCGACCATGTTCAGCCAGTTACGCAGCCAGAAAGCTGAACGCCGACGCTCCTTGTCGGACAGCCCCGGCGTCTCAAAAAGCATATTTTCGAGGCGACGGGTAAACGCCAGATAAACCTCTTTAATGATGTCCCAGCTCGCCGAATCAGTCCAAACCGGGTTGGCAAAACGCGCATCGTCGGCATTTGGCTGAATCACGTCAGCGGATGGAATACCCACCGCCCGCCGCATGACATGCGTCTGTAACGCAAAAAGATCGCCCGAAAGCGCGTTGACCGCACGGGTCAATTCTTGCGGATGCATCAACCATGCAACCTGCGCATTAAGTAGTGACGTCGTGACGCCGTAAGGATCAACCACCTTGCTGACGGCTTTAGTCGCCGCCTCAATCGGGCTCAAGGTATTGAGATCAACACCATTCTTTTTCGCTGAGAAATTACTGGACATTTTGACTTCCCTTTACTGAAGTTACGACTGAATTCATTTGCCATATTACAACGTCACAGACTCTCCGGGGTGCGGCATACGCAGCCCTGACCAGCCGAGATTGTCTTCAATGGCCTGGAGAAAATGGCTTGATGCGGCCGATTCACCATGCACGACAAAGGTCTTGCCCGGCGCCTGATGGAAGCCGCCTAGCCAGTTGAGCAGCGCTTTTTGATCGGCATGAGCCGACAAGCCACCGACCGTGTAAATCTTGGCCCGCACCGGCACCGCCTGACCAAAAATATGCACCAGGCGCGCCCCATCAACCAGGCGCCGCCCTAGCGAACCAGCAGCCTGAAAGCCGGTAATCAGAATACTGGACTCACTACGCGGCAAATTTTCGCGCAAGTGATACTTGATCCGCCCGGCTTCGCACATACCGCTGGCTGAAATAATCACCGCGCCGCTGCGAATATCATTCAGCGCCTTGGAGCGCTCGGCATCGGCAACAAACTCCACTTTCATCTTTTCCGGATGCGCCTCCTGCCAGGCGATCAGTTCGCAGGTTTCGGCATCGAGCAATTCCTGATGCGCCAGTGTGATCCAGGTTGCCTTGTTGGCCATCGGCGAATCGACATAAACCTTCAGTGGGCCGAGACGTTTGCGCCGAACCAGATCGGTCATGGTGTAAAGCATTTCCTGCGTCCGCCCCACCGCAAAGGCCGGAATCACCAGGTTGCCGCCGGCGGCATGCGTGCGCTCGAAAGCAGCGACAATTTCGGCCTCGGTTTCCGGCATCGAACGGTGCAAGCGGTCGCCATAAGTGGACTCAATCACCAAGACATCTGCCGCAGCGACCGGCATTTCCGGGTCGTTCAGCAGCGGTCGATCAGACATGCCGAGGTCACCGGAAAAAATCAGTTTACGCGGCCGGCCTTCGCCAGTCACAGTCACTTCCAGCCAGGATGAACCGAGAATATGGCCGGCATCGTGAAAACAAACCGTAACCGTTTCGACCGGTTTGATCGGCGCCCGATAGGCCACGGGCTGCAATAATTTGAGCGCGGAGAGCGCCTGCGCCACGGAATACAGCGGCGCCGGAATACCGCGCTCGACCTGGCCGCGGCGGTGCCGATGGCGCAACTGCCACTCGGCTTCTTTTTCCTGAATGAAAGCACTATCGGGCAACAGAACGGCCAGCAAATCGATGGTTGCCGGCGTCGTGTAAATCGGCCCCTTGTAACCAAGCATAGCGAGTCGGGGAAGCAGGCCGGAGTGATCAATATGGGCGTGGGTAAGCAAAACAAAATCAATTGCACGCACATCGAAGCCGAAATTCAAGGCATGCAGATTTTTTGTACGTGCCTCCGGGCCTCCCTGAAACATGCCGCAATCGACCAGAAAGC
>JAUYQT010000474.1 GCA_030697085.1 Azonexus sp.
GAATGGCGCGGCTCTTATAAAGGACAGAAGCAGATATGGTTTTTGTTGCGTCTGGTTGGGCGTGACAATGATGTGAGTTTACGTGCCACAAAGAAGCCGGAGTTTGATGCCTGGCGTTGGCACGATTACTGGATTCCACTGGACGCCGTGATTGAATTCAAGCGCGGCGTATATGAGCATGCCCTGAATGAGTTGGTCCGTTTTGTCGATTTCGATCGACGAGGTAAGGCCTTGAGACCAGGGAGTGCGCCTCCGGATACAGATACGGTAGTGCCAGGCGAAAGGGCCCAGGATGTCAATTCTCGGTAATATTGTCGCTATTATTGGTGGTGCCTTCGTCTTTGGGTGCGCGCTCGCTGATTTTGAAGAGGATTACGAAACGAAGCAGTGGGAAGAGATTGTGGTTCAAATGCCGGCGGCGCCAAGAAGTGAAACTATGCAGCCGTTTTATGTGAGCGCCGCAAGTAGCAATCAATTCCTAATCGATTTGGCGACGTTGCGTGTTGATAAAGATGGTGTTGTTCGTTACGTTTTGTGGGTGCTGACTCCTGAGGGTGGGCGCAATGTCACTTTTGAGGGCTTGCGCTGCGAAACACGCGAGCGCCGCATCTATGCCTCGGGACGGCGGGATGGTTCGTGGTCCAAGTCGCGTAATAATGACTGGTCGCGTATCCAGGATGTTTACGCTAATCGTCACCATGCCGCACTTTTCCTCGAGTATTTTTGCCCGAACGGGCTCATTGTTCGTAACGTGGCAGAGGCTCGAAATGCATTGCAGCTTGGTGGGCATTCAGTGGGCAAGCCTTGGTGATTTTGATGACACTAGATCAGGTAATTGTCGAGTTCGATCATGCCTTGCGCACAGTTTCAGCTTCGGCATATAGCCGTCGCCCGATTCCAGGTAGTGGTTTGCCCGAGGTTGAGCTTGATCGGGGGCAAAAGGATCACGTTATTGGCTTGATGCGAGTTAATCATTGCGGTGAGATTTGTGCTCAGGCGCTATATCAGGGGCAAGCCCTGACTTCTCGTGATCCAAATGTCAGGGAAGCGCTGCGTGTTGCTGCTGATGAGGAAACAGAGCATCTGGCCTGGACTGAGCGACGTATTGCAGAACTGGGTGGTCGAAAGAGCCTTCTGAATCCAGTTTGGTATGTTGGCTCGTTGACCATGGGTTTGTTTGCCGGCGTGCTTGGCGATAAGTGGAATCTTGGCTTTTTGGCGGAAACAGAACGCCAGGTTGAAGCCCATCTTGATGGCCACTTATCAAGTCTTCCTGCCGAGGATCTGCGCTCGCGTGCGATTGTCGAGCAAATGCGCCTGGACGAAATTCAACATGCCGAAATGGCAATTCAGCATGGCGCGGCGGCTCTTCCTGTCGTCATTAAGGGGGCAATGAAGGTAGTCGCCAGCGTCATGACCAAGGTTGCATATCGTATCTAGGTCTGAATTGGCCTCAGGCCTCTTCAATAATCTCGAAGTCGTAAGTGATATTTGCTGTTTTGGCGATCATGATTGAGGCCGAGCAGTATTTTTCCTTCGATAGCTCGATGGCGCGCTTCACCGCTTCAGGCTTGAGCAGTTTGCCTTTTACCCGGTAGTGGAAATGTATGTGCGTAAAGACCTTTGGGTCTGTTTCGGCACGTTCGGCCTTTAAGCTGACATCGCAGCCACTCACCGCTTGCCGGCTTTTTTTGAGAATTAGTACAACGTCAAATGCCGAGCAGCCGCCGGTGCCGGCCAGTACCATCTCCATTGGGCGTGGCGCAAGATTTCTGCCGCCCGCTTCGGGGGCGCCATCCATAACCACTGTATGCCCACTGCCTGTCTCCGCAACAAAAGACATGCCCGCCTCATTTCCTGTCCATCTCACCGTGCATTCCATGTATTTCTCCTTAAATAAATGCGAATACTAGCGGATTTTGGCCTTTCCCTTAGGTTCAAGGTGGTGTGCTGCGCCGCAGCATTTTTTCTGTGTTTCGGCATTTGTTTAGAAAGTTAATGATTCATTAATCAGAAATTAATATTTAATAAAATGTTATTTTCACTAAAAATCAATAGGTTAGTGTTGATTGCTTTAATTTATGCATTAATTAAATTATTGGTTGTGCGCCGCACAAATAATGCTTGCTACTCACGTTTTGTTCGTGCACAATGAAAAGCATACGAACTGAAGTGTTTTGGTAATTACAAGTCACCCAGTTCAGGATTGTCTCCTCCACCCTCCTCCTTTGGTGTGGATTTAACGCGGCTCAGCGAGCCGCGTTTTTTTTGTCTTGAGTAGAGTGCAGTGGTGAAAGTCATTGACACTCGACGTGTGATTCGTCTAGAATCCGCGCCTTTCTCCAATCTGCGCCCCATTTTTCAGGACGGCACTTAAATGAAAACGTTTTCCGCCAAGCCACATGAGGTGAAGCGCGAGTGG
>JAUYQT010000499.1 GCA_030697085.1 Azonexus sp.
CGCCACGGGCCGCAATTTCCTCAAGACGTGCTTCAGCCGCAAGGCGAAGCTCATTCGTGCTTTCTGGCGATTCTGACAATTGCCTTGCCCCTTGTTAGTCAATTTAAATAATGCCATTTAATTTCTTTTTGAGATTAATCGAAATCGGATATTTTGAATGTGCGGCATCGCGCACAAGCGCTTTTGTTTTATTGACTGGCGCGAATATCCAATGGGGCGGGTATCGGTTTGGATTGACGCGCCGCTGAGCAGCGATTTCCCGGGGGGGATTTGTCCGGCAGTCCGTGCGCCAGCGAACGGATGCGCCAGGCGTCAAGGTCTAAGCTGAAAGTTCAACCCCGGCTAAACCAATCAATGGTTGCAAGGGGATTTCTCCCCAAATTACCCAAAGGAATTTCCATGAAATATTCTGTTGTCTTCTCGGCATTATTGATGGCGCTGGCCTTGAGCGCTTGTGACAAACCCGCAGTCGTCACGCCGACTGTGGTCACGGTACCGGTGCCTGGCCCGGCGGGGCCGACCGGCGCCACCGGCTCAACCGGCTCAACCGGCTCAACCGGAACGGCAGGCTCAACCGGGCAAACCGGCACAACGGGCGAAACCGGTTCTGCCGGAGAGAAAGGGAGTACCGGGGCAACCGGCGAAGCCGGTAAAACTGGCGGCGATACCATCGTGGTCGTGCCTGCCCCGGAACCCGCGCGCTAACTATTGCAGGGCTGCGCGCTCGCGTCTTGCCCTGCAATGCCTGAAAACTGCGGCTTTAACAGGCTCGCAGTTTTTTTGCGCCGATTTTTTTGTTCTGCTGCGGTCAACCGCAAAATCAGGGCAATTTTCTGGCAAAAAATTGCCCGCTTCGCCAGCCTGCTCGGCACTGCAAGATTGGCCGCAAGCGCCCCGGTGTAAGGGGCTTTGGTCAGCCCAGACGTTGCGCCAGCGCCTCCGGCGTGGTGCCTTCGACGATGCCGATATGGCGCAGGCTGCCAAATGAAAGGGCGTAGCGCCGGGTGAATACGGCGCCGAAAAAGAAGATCTGCGCCGAGTAGTAAACCCAGAGCATCAGCGCGACAAGCGAGCCGGCGGCACCGAAGCCGGAGGTGACGTTGCTGCGCGCCAGATACAGGCTGATGGCGAATTTGCCGAGCCCGAACAGCCCCGCGGTAAAAAGCGCACCGATGCCGACATCCCGCCACGATAGGGGGACTTCCGGTAGCGCTTTGTAAATTAGCGCGAAGAGGCAGGCGGTGACGATGAATGAAATAACCGAGGCGCTGGTGGTCGCGATCAACAACGCCGTATTGCCCCAGACTCGATCGGCATAGCTTTCAACAATGCCCAGCCCGGCGCTGACCAGGATGGAAACGAGGAGTAAAAAGGCGAGAAAAAGGACCAGGGCAAAAGAGAGTAGCCGGGTTCGCAGGAAAACGATGAATGCCGGTTTGGACGATTCACCGATGCCCCACAGTTCGTCCAGGCTGCCCTTCAACTCCGCAAAAGCGCTGGTCGCAGCCAATAAAAGCAGGATGCTGGCAACCACGGTTGCCGCCAGGCCGGCGCCCGAGTTTTCGGTACTTTTCAGCAAGGCGAGGATGAAATCAGTGGCCGGCTTACCGAGCAAGTCCTGCAGCCGCGAGGCGATTTCGCTTTGGGCGGGGGCGGCACCGAAGATGTAACTGGCGATGGCAATGGCCAGCAG
This sequence comes from Azonexus sp., assembly GCA_030697085.1. Classification (GTDB taxonomy): domain Bacteria; phylum Pseudomonadota; class Gammaproteobacteria; order Burkholderiales; family Rhodocyclaceae; genus Azonexus. The sequence continues at coordinate 1,694 of JAUYQT010000499.1, forward strand.
CAAAATGGGTGTCATGGAAAAGAGGGTATAGAAGGCAAGGGCGGCACCTTTACTCGATGCCCGCTGATCGATCGACGAGATGATTGATTCAATCAATACTCGTTTCAGGCGTCTAGCCCAGTGTTGCGGGGCCGGGTGAGCTTGCTTGTTAAAGTCGCCAGACAAGGTTTTCCCCCATGTTGGCTGTTTAAAGAGGGCGGCCATTGGTCGCGTACAACAAGCTTGGCACGGCTACCGCTTCGATCAAATCAACGAAAACCAATAGCGCCGGGCGCCCGCAGGTGAGTCAGTTTAGCGGGCTGGCCCGGCGAGTCTTGGCCACTGCCGTTATCTGGCAAAAATCAATGACGTTTATTCAATGCCGCCATGATCAGTACGACACCTGCGACGACGCCAATGGTTTTCCAGGGGTTGTCGCAAACGTATTGTTGCGTTGCATCGGCCGCGTTTTTCGCTCGGTCGGTGGCGAGCAGCCGGGCGTTGTGCAGGCTGATGCGGGCATTGTCATAGCGGGCTTCGATGCGTGAGCGGGCAGCGGCGAATTCCTCGACGGTGTAATTGCCCACTTCATTAAGCAACTTGCCGGCATCGCTGACCACGGCTTTGAGGTCGTTTTCGAGTGCTTTTTTGGCGCTTTCGATACTTCCACGGCTAATCGAGAGATCGGTTGTCATTATTTCTCCTGGTGCGGGTGAATGCGCGAGAGGCAAGCGCAGCTGGCGATTCCAGCGCATCGTGGCTCTCGGCGAGGAAATTAATGTCCTCTGTTAACGATGCTGGCCCAGGACCGAACGGCGGTCTGTTTGCTGGCACACAGACGCTAAATATTGCGGCGTGCCAAGGTCGCCGAGAATTTATTTGCAGCGGGGTGCCGGTTTGTCGCTCGCCGATGTGCGCTAGCGCACCGACGCCTTCTACTACTGTCGCCTATGTATTGATCCGGTGCGGCCGATCATTGTTTCATCGTCGGCAGAAAGC
>JAUYQT010000502.1 GCA_030697085.1 Azonexus sp.
AGCGCCGGCGCACGGTGGAGCGGCGTTTGCCGGTAGTTGTCGAAGTGCCTTTTTCGGATTGGCTGGCGCAGTTCCGTGGCTATGTGTCGACGCAGGCAGACCGAGGTCTGACAGCCCCAACTTATTGACCCGCAGCGACAACACGCCGGCAATAAAAAACAGGTCACGAAAAGGCCCCAGGTTTGAAGTGGGGCCTTTCCGTGACCTTGAATATTGAAACCTCGGTTGGCCGCTTAGCCTCTCCTGGCGCCTAGTTTTCCTTTTCGTAGATCACATCGGCGCGTCGGTTGGCTGCCCAGGATTCCTCGTCACGCCCCTTCAATTTGGGGTTGGATGCGCCGAGCGTCTTGATGCGGATCTGCCGGCTCGGGGCGCCGTGGTCAATCATTGCCTGGCGAACGCTCTCGGCGCGTTTCAGGCCGAGACGGGCGTTAAAGTCAGGCGTGCCGCGTTCGTCTGCATTGCCATCAATTCGGACGAGTGAGTCTGGATTGGCTGCGAGATAACGCGCGTGGGCCTGCAGTATGGGATCGAATTCGATGCGGACGGCGGCACTATTGAAGTCAAAATAAATGCTGCGCTGGGTACGCAGGCCGGCCTGGTCCATTTTGATGCTGGTGTCAGCCACGGCGGGCGGGGCGTTGCTCGCTGTCGCACTGGGGGCTTCCTGTAATTCGGCGGGAACAGGTTGTCCGAGCAGGCCAGGGTGAACCTTGAGCGTACCGCTTTGGCTGATTTGTCGCATCGGTGACGATTCACGGTTTGAGGCGCAGGCCGTGAGCAAGGCGGAGATCAGGAAAATGACTGGCAGGGTGGCGCGCATCTTGATTTTTCGGCAGCGAGAGTAATTCCGAATGATAGCCGCTTGGCGGTTTGACGAACAGGGTCTGAACGTCGCTAATCATTGGTTCACGTCGGCGGCGCGGTCATTTTCTGTGTCGTTTGCTGCGGTCAACGCTGAAAAAGCAGGCATTTTGTTCTGATCCAGATCGGGGAGGCGGCCTGAGGGCGGGTGATATAATCGGCGCCCATTTCGTGCGACCTAGCCCAATTCGGTGATTTTTACACTCGGCATCAACCATCACTCTGCGCCACTCGCCATTCGCGAGCGCGTGGCGTTTAATGCCGAAAAGTTGCATGGCGCGCTGGCGGATCTGACGCATAGTCCGTTGGTTAAAGAGGTGGCTATTCTCTCTACCTGCAACCGTACCGAAATTTACTGCTCGGCAGAGGCGCCGGAAGTGGTGATCGACTGGTTGAGTCGTTATCACCAGGTTGACCGGGCCGATCTGGCGCCCTATCTCTACACGCACGATCAGCCGGAAGCGATTCGCCACGCTTTTCGTGTTGCTTGCGGGCTCGATTCGATGGTCATTGGCGAGCCACAAATTCTTGGTCAGATGAAGGATGCCGTGCGCGTCGCCGAAGAGAGCGGCACACTTGGCACGCAACTGCACAAGCTTTTCCAGCGCTCCTTTTCGGTTGCCAAAGAAGTTCGCAGCACGACGGCAATCGGCGCCAATATCGTCTCGATGGCAGCGGCCGGCGTACATTTGGCAGAACGGATTTTCGAGTCAGTGGCCGATCAGCGCATTCTCTTCATCGGTGCCGGTGAAATGATTGAATTGTGCGCCGCGCATTTCTGCGCCCGGCAGCCGAAGCAGGTCACCATTGCCAACCGCACGCTGGAGCGCGGTCGGGCGCTGGCCGAACGTTACAACGGCTCGGCCATTCGCCTTGACGAACTCGCCGAACATCTGGCGCAGCACGATATTGTGGTTTCCTGTACCGCCAGTCCGTTGCCGATCATTGGTCTCGGCATGGTCGAACGGGCCGTCAAAGCGCGTCGACATCGGCCGATGTTCATGGTTGATCTGGCGGTGCCGCGCGATATTGAAGTCGAAGTTGGCGAGCTCGACGACGTTTTTCTTTACACCGTGGATGATCTGGCGCAGGTGGTCGAGAACGGTCGTGAGTCCCGGCAGGCGGCAGTGGTTGAGGCCGAGGTGATCATTGGGCAGCGGGTTCAGGATTTCCTCGGTTGGCTGAAGGCACGCGATACCGTGCCGGTTATTCGCTCCCTGCGCGATTCGGCTGAACGTATGCGCCGCCATGAAATCGAGCACGCCATGAAGCTGCTGGCCAAGGGTGAAGATCCGCAAAAAGTGCTGGAACACCTGTCGCAGCGCCTGACCAACAAATTTCTGCATGCGCCAACCCAGGCGCTCAATCTCGCCGAAGGTGCTGACCGCGCCGAGTTGCAGTCCATGGCAGCTCGCCTTTTTCACCTCCATTCCGGCGAGTAGCGCCCTTTTCGGGCGCGCTTGTCTCAGGTCACCATGAAATCCTCCATTCGCCAAAAACTCGACCTGCTGGTCGACCGTCTCGATGAAATTGACCGCATGTTGTCGGCACCCGGTGTCGCCAACGACATGGATCAGTTCCGCAAGCTTTCCCGCGAGCGCTCCGAACTGGAGCCGGTGGTCATCCAGTTCAACGCTTTCCGCCAGGCCGAGAAAGATATCGTCGAAGCCGAGGCGATGCTCACTGATCCTGATATGCGCGAGTTCGCCGAGGAAGAAATTGCCGCGACCAAGGCGCGGCTGCCCGAACTGGAAGTTGACCTGCAAAAGCTGCTGCTGCCGCGTGATCCGAACGATGAGAAGAGCGTCATTCTTGAAATCCGCGCCGGCACCGGCGGCGATGAATCTGCCCTGTTTGCCGGTAGTTTGTTCCGGATGTACACCCGATTTGCCGAGCGTCAGCGCTGGCAGGTCGAGGTGATTTCGGCCAGCGAGTCGGATCTTGGCGGTTATCGCGAAGTGATTTGCCGCATTGGCGGCAACGGCGCCTATTCCTGCCTGAAATTCGAGTCCGGCGCCCATCGCGTCCAGCGGGTGCCGGAAACCGAAACCCAGGGTCGTATCCATACTTCGGCGTGCACCGTGGCGGTAATGCCGGAAGTGGATGAGGTCGGCGATGTCGACCTGAACCCGGCCGACTTGCGCATCGACACCTACCGCGCCTCCGGCGCCGGCGGGCAGCACATCAACAAGACGGATTCCGCCGTGCGCGTTACCCACCTGCCGACCGGCATCGTCGCCGAATGTCAGGATGGCCGCTCGCAGCACGCCAACAAGGCTTCGGCGATGAAGGTGCTGGCGGCACGGATCAAGGACGTCCAGGTGCGGGCTCAGCAGAGCCACATCGCCAGCACGCGGAAGAGCCTGATCGGCTCGGGCGACCGTTCCGAACGCATCCGCACCTACAATTTCCCGCAGGGCCGCGTGACCGATCACCGCATCAACCTGACGCTGTACAAGATCGCCGCGATCCTGGATGGCGACATGGGCGAGCTGCTCGGGGCGCTCGCCGCCGAGCATCAGGCCGATATGTTGGCCGAACTGGCCGAACAGAACTGAAAATGACCCTGTTTTCCGCGTTGACCGCAGCACGGCAAAAAATCGACCGGCTCGATGCCCGTCTGCTGCTGCAATACGCCACCGGCTGCTCGCATACCGACTTGCTGGCCCGCCCGGAGACGCCGGTGATTGCGCCGGCTTACGCCCAGTTTTTGGAGTGGGTCGAGCGTCGGGCGGCGGGCGAACCGCTGGCCTATCTGGTCGGCGAGGCGGAATTCCGTGGCCGGGTTTTCCAGGTCTCGCCTGACGTGCTGATTCCCCGCCCGGAAACCGAAGTGCTGATTGAACTGGCGCTGGAAAAGCTGCATGGCGTGGCGGCGCCAAAAGTGCTCGATCTGGGCACCGGCTCCGGCATCGTTGCCATTTCGCTGGCGCTGGAATGCCCGACGGCGCAGATTACTGCGGTCGACCTGTCTTCTGCCGCTATTTTTGTAGCCCGTAATAATGCCGGCCGGCTGGGTGCAACGGTTGATTTTCGCCAGAGCGACTGGTTTGAAAATCTGGCTGGCGAAAGTTTCGATCTGATCGTTTCCAATCCGCCTTATGTGGCTGGCGGCGACCCGCATCTTCAACTTAACGGCCTGTCCTTCGAGCCGCAAATGGCGCTGACCGATGGTGCCGACGGCCTCGAATGCATTCGCCGGATCGTTGCCTGCGCCGGCGCCCACCTGGCGCCCGCCGGCTGGCTGCTTTTCGAGCACGGCTACGATCAGGGCGAAGCGAGCCGGAACTTATTGACTACCGCCGCGTTCAAAGCGGCATTCACCCATCCCGATCTGGCCGGCATTGACCGTGTCAGCGGTGCTTATCTTTAATCTGGAGAAACCATGTCCGACGTACAAAAGCGCATTCACGACACCGTCAATACCAACCCGGTGGTTCTTTTCATGAAGGGCGATGCCCGCTTTCCGCAGTGCGGTTTTTCCGCCACTGTCGTCCAAGTGCTGAAGGCCTGCGGCGTTAATGATTTTGTGACGGTCAACGTGCTGGCTGATGAAGAAATCCGTAATGGCGTTAAGGAATACGCTAACTGGCCGACCATTCCGCAGCTTTATATCAACGGCGAGTTTGTCGGCGGCTGCGATATCGTCAAGGAAATGTATCAGGCTGGCGAGCTGCAAAAGATGCTGGAAGGCGTTGCTCAGGCTTGATTCGCTTTTGTTGCTTTAAACGTAAAAAAACCGCCGTTTGGCGGTTTTTTTACGTTTGGTTCGCCCAGCATGGCGCACTCCAGGGCAATCGCATCAAATTTCCACAAGCCCCAACAGTTCGGCGCGATATGAGTCAGACGAGGCGGCGAGAATACGACGCGTGTATATACCACCCTTTCGCTTGGAAGTATCGAGGCGAAACAGATTGAGGACGAGGCGCCGGATGATGGCCAGATTGGCACCGGCGTTTTTTACGCGAGCCCGCATCTGGTCGTCGTTCAAGGCGACGTCAAGGCACCAATGGACACTATTTTCGATGCCCCAATGAGCGCGTACCGCGTTGGCCAGAACGGTCGCCTCGGGCGCAATGCTGCCGATGTACAGGCGTCGCTCGAAGCTGGTCTTGCCGTTGATCGTGCGTTCTGCCTCAATCACGCCAAACATCTTCAGGTCGGCCCATTGTTGCGGTTCGGCCAGGCAGTCAAGTTGCGTGAATGCCCAGCAGCGCCTGACTTCCAGCCGACCATGATCTTTCTCGACCGACTCGACGTAGGTGTGGGGCGTATTCTTCCAGTTTTCAGCTTGGCCAATTTCAAAGAATGTCGTGATCGACTCAGCCAGTTTGGGTTGGTTGTCCTTCACCGCCAGAATGTAGTCGGCTTCTTTGTCCCGAATCGCCTGGGCAATGTTGGCGTGTATGCCCATGGCGTCGATGGTGACAATCACGCCCTTGAGCAGCAGCGCTTCAAGCAGGACCGGAATTGCCGTCAGCTCGTTGGACTTCTCGGCACAG
>JAUYQT010000537.1 GCA_030697085.1 Azonexus sp.
CCGGGTAGTGCGAGGTCGGCGATTTTCTTGCGCGCATCGAGATTAACGACCTGGCCGCTGATCGCCGTTTTGGAGTCGTTACGCGAGGCGCCCATCACTTCGTCGTAGCCCTGAGTAAAGTAGAAATCGTCGAGATAATCATCAAGCTGGGTGCGTTTCGGGTTGAGAAAGCCAGAAACAAAGGCGCCCTCACGGTATTTGTAGTCATGGATCATGCCGATGGCGATTTCGTCAGCCTTCGGGTTGTAGGAGACTTCCCAGACCTCTTTCACATCCTTCAGCGCAACGACAAAACTCTGACGGGGCGAGGCATCGTAGACAGCGGAAACGCGCGAACTGACTTTGCCGTCCTTGTCCGTCACCGGCAAAATTTTCTTCAGATTGAGATCGGCATCAAGAATAACCAGGCTGTGCGGCAGATAGTTGGCCACCGCCACCCACTTGCCATCGCCGGAAACAGCCGCGTTGCGGGTATTGATGCCGGCGCGCACTTCGGCGACCACTTTCAAATTCCACAGGTCGAACTTGGTAACCCAGCCATCACGCGAGGCAAAAAAGACGTAACGGCCATCCGGCGTAAATTTCGGCCCACCGTGCAGCGCGAAACGTGACTGGAAGCGGTGGATGGGTTCCAGTTTGTCGCCGTCGAGGATGGAAACGTGATGATCGCCACTTTCGACGACGACAAACAGGTTCATCGGGTCAGCGGTGAATTGCGGTTTATCGGGCAGGCTACCCGGCGCGAAATTGACGATGCGCGACGCGGTAATTTCCTTCTCGCCCCAGACCGGCATCGGCGTAATCGGCGAATAGATATGGGCGACCAGCGCCTTGATTTCCTCGCCCGAAAGTTTCTCGCCAATGCCCGGCATCTGTGTCGCTGCCCGGCCTTCGCGAATCACGTTCTCAGCCTCTGGCTTGCGCAGGCGGGCAAGGTTTTCCGGCACCAGTGCCGGGCCGAGCCCCCCGAGCCGATCGGCACCGTGGCAGGCGGCGCAATG
>JAUYQT010000746.1 GCA_030697085.1 Azonexus sp.
TGCGATGGTTTGGCCTATCCAGCCCAGGCCCGAATTAGCCAAAAAAGCCGATTGGCGAGGGAGCCGTATGGCGTGATCGGCAGAGGTTTTTCTGATACTGAAGCGGTTTGGTATTCTTGCATTTTCAGGATTGGTAGTTACTATGTCGTACTTCTCGGTAGCTCAAATTACCCATAAAAATGTCTACCCAACAGTCGTCATTGTCCAAGTTTCACCGCACCTTATGGCTGACGTTGTTTGTTTTTATTGTTTTCGTCTTTACCTTCCTGATTTATGTCCGCTCGGAAAAGGAGATCGATTATGCCAATGATCGGCGACATCTTTCAGTGCGACTGGCCAAGGAGTTACGGCAATCTTCCGACGATCTAACGCGCCTGGTTCGTAGTTACATCATCACCGGCGATCCCATCGACAAGCAGCATTATCAGGAAATACTCGACATTCGCGACGGTAAAAAGCCGCGCCCGGTTGATTATCACAATGTTTATTGGGACCTGGTGCTGGCTGATGATCAACGGCCAAGGCCGCTTGGGCCGGCTATCGCCTTGCTCGACTTGATGCGTCAGGCAGATTTTACCGAGCTCGAATTCGCCAAGTTGGTGGAGGCTAAACATAACTCCGACCTTTTGACTGACACCGAGTTTGCCGCCATGCAGTTGTTGGAAGGGACGGCGGTGGCTAGTGAGGCAACTCGGGAGCGGGCGAGGTTGATGCTGCATGATGCGGTTTATCAGCGGGCAAAGGCAAAGATCATGCAGCCGATTGCCGAATTTGATCAGATGATCAATGAGCGCACCTTGTTCGCCGTGCGCACAGCAGAAAATAGAGCCGCCTTGATGCGTGGGGTTTTTGTTCTATTGAGCCTGTTCATGTTGTATATGCTGTGGCGCACTTACCGAGCGCTTAACGTGACGCTGGGCGGCTCGATTGATGAAATTCATCGTTACATTTCACACCTCGGTCGCGGTGATTTCTCGCCCGCTGATGTGCGGGGCGAGCGGCCAAAGGAGAGCGTTTTTGGTTGGTTGATGGAAATGCAAATGCAACTGCATGCGGCCGATGCCCGACGAAAAGCGGCTGAGCTTGGTTTGGCAGATAGTGAGGCCAGTTTGCGGACAATCATCGAGACTGAGCCGGAATGCATCAAAATCGTCGATCAAGAAGGTCGTTTGCATCAGATGAATCGAGCCGGGCTGGCCATGATTGAGGCTGATGAACTGGCAACGGTGGCCAATCGGCCAGTTTTGGATCTGGTTGCGCTGGAGCACCGCGCCGCTTTCTTCGCGATGCATCAACGGGTGATTGCCGGCGAAGCGCAGGTCATGGAATTTGAAATAGTTGGTTTGAAGGGAACGCGGCGCTGGATGGAAACGCATGCCGTTCCCATGCGGGTCGGTGAGCGCATCATGCAACTGGCCGTGACGCGGGATATTTCTCAGCGCAAGCAGGCGATGGCCGACCTTGAGCGTTACCGTCTGCATCTTGAAGAACTGGTGGCTGAGCGAACCAGCGAGCTTGTTCTGGCCAAGAAAGCCGCCGAAACGGCGAGTGTGGCGAAGAGTGCCTTTATCGCCAATATGAGCCATGAGATACGAACGCCGCTCAATGCCATTACGGGCATGGTTCATCTGATTCGTCGCGCCGGTGCGACGCCGCAGCAAGTCGAGCGGCTCGATAAAATCGAAGTGGCCGGCCAGCATTTGCTGGAAACGATTAACGCCATTCTTGATCTCTCGAAGATTGAAGCGGGCAAATTCACGCTGGAAGAAACGGATGTCAATGTTGGTGTCATCACCGCCAATGTCGTTTCCATGCTTTTTGAACGGGCGCAGGCCAAAAACCTGGAACTTGTCGTTTGTAATGAGCCGATTGCGCTGCACTTGCAGGGAGATGCGACGCGCCTGCAACAGGCTTTGCTCAATTACGCGACCAATGCAATTAAATTTACCGAAAGTGGCCGCATAACGCTGCGTACCCGCGTTGAGGCCGAGATGGCGGATAGCGTGCGGGTGCGTTTTGAGGTTGAAGATACCGGCATTGGTATCGCACCGGAAAATCTGAGTCGGCTGTTTTCGAGTTTTGAACAGGCCGATAACTCGATTACGCGCAAATACGGCGGCACGGGCCTGGGTCTGGCCATTAACCGAAAGTTCGCTGAATTGATGGGCGGTGAAACCGGCGCCACCAGCAGGCCAGGAAATGGCAGTATTTTCTGGTTGACCGCAGTACTCAAGAAAGTGCCCGGTTTAGCGCCGTTGAAGCCATCGCGGGTGAGCCCTGGTGGTTCAGCCGAAAGTCAGTTGATCAGTGATTTCCGGAATCTTCGTGTATTGGTCGTTGAGGATGAGCCAGTCAATCGCGAAGTGACGCTGGAAACGCTCGGAAATATCTGGCCCAGCGTCGATGTGGCCGAGAATGGGATTGAGGCTGTTGAACTGGCGGGCAAAAATCAATATGGCCTGATTTTGATGGACATGCAGATGCCGCTGATGGACGGGCTTGAGGCAACGCGGCGCATACGTTTGCTGGCTAACTGCCGGCAAATACCAATTATTGCGATGACGGCAAATGCCTTTGCCGAGGACAAGACACGCTGTTTTGCCGCGGGCATGAATGATTTCATTACCAAACCGATGGCGCCGGAATTGTTCTTCTCAACCCTTCTGACGTGTTTATTGCGTCAGGAGTAAGGAATGTCGACGATATAACTTCCCCGTTCCTAAGCGTTGATGCCTGCAGCTGCGGGCCATTTCAGTAAGGCGTGCGCTGCGGATTGTTGGCCCATTGCTGCATCGGTAACAGCCCGTTCGGCATCGGATGGTGTTCCATGATGATGCTGCGTGCCGAAAAGTGGCGATTCAATTCACTGTAAAGTTGATCGTCACAAAAGCCGATCGCAGCGGCTTCAGCCCGGGTATTGGCGAAGACAATGCGCTCAATTTTGGCCCAGTAGGCGGCGGAGAGGCACATTGGGCAGGGCTCGCTAGAGGTATAGAGCGTCGATTTTGGCAGATGAAAGCGGTCGACCGCAGCACATGCCTGGCGAATAGCCATGATTTCGGCGTGGGCCGTTGGGTCGCGGCTGACGACAACCTGATTCCAGCTTTCGGCAATGATCTTCCCGTCACTCACGATGACGGCGCCAAAGGGGCCGCCTTCGCCGAGTTCGCTACCGTTCTGCGCCAGCTCGATGGCGCGGGCGAGAAACAGGTCATCGTTGTTCATCGGCTTGAACTCTCCTGAGCGCTACCAAGTTGATCAAATTACTCAATGTTATTATACGGCCCCCTTAAAGGCCGGGCGTTTTGCCTCTGCCGCCACCTGCATGCGCCTAACCAAACTCAAACTCTCCGGCTTTAAATCCTTTGTCGATCCGACTGCGGTTGCTTTACCTGGGCAACTGGTCGGCGTCGTCGGGCCGAATGGTTGTGGCAAATCCAATATCATGGATGCCGTGCGCTGGGTGCTGG
>JAUYQT010000817.1 GCA_030697085.1 Azonexus sp.
TCGAACGGCCGGATTGGCCGAGTACCAGCCCCCCCCGCCAGCCAGCCTGACTTCGCTTTATCCTGCGCCAGCCCAGCAGGCAGCCGCTCAGCGAGAGCGCTCCGCCGAACAAAAAAAGCACCACGATGACTGAGGTCACGCGCCCACGGTTGGGCGACGAGTGGGGCGCTGTCGTGGTGGTTGGCGAGGAGGCTGATGTAGTCGCTTTCCTGGGTGATATAGAAGATGCTGTATTCGGTGTCGGCGAAGCTCAGGCGGGTGACGTGGAAGCTGCGCGGGGCGTGGCGTAGCGGGTAGTAGCGAAAATCTGGCTGATTTAGCCAGTCGACCGTAACATTTGTCTCGGGTCAGAATTTTTGGCCGGCCAGCCTGATTTCATCAAGCGTTAGCGCCGGTTGCGGCTGCCCATCGCGCTCGATCAGCAAGCTCTGCGCCTGAGCATCGTTTTGCTTGGTCAATGCTTGGCCGGCGAAGCGCAGCCATTCTATTTCTCGGCTACCGGGGGCGATGGTGGGAATCCACTTGAGTGCTTCGGCGTCAAGTTCGCCGCCGGCCAGCCACCAGCGCCCGGCGGTCTTGATTCGTCCGCCAAACTATCGAACAGCGCCTGGCCTTCGTCGTTGAGCGAGCAGTACGGGCCGGTGCTAGGCGTGAAAGCCGGGTTTGGCGACCTTACTCAAACTTCGATTTCGTTGGCTTCGCCTTCCTCCGCGATCTCGGTAAGCAAAACGGCGGCGATGTAGTCTTCCGGCAGGCGATGCAAAACAGCCAGTTCGGCGGCACTCTTTCCGCTGGCCTGGATGCTCGCCATCCAGCCATTGAGGCCGGTCGATAGCGAGCGGCCGGCCTGTTCGCCGTCGTGGGTATTGCGCTCGCCATCTTCAACGGCGTATTTGTTGGCGTAGCCGCGCGGCGTCACCATCAGGCCGTGTTTGATGAAGGTGTTGGAATTGCCGATCAGCACCGTGGACAGCATGCCGATGTCGCATTCGTTCATTTTCTCCAACGTGGTGAATTCGATCCGCTGCTTCGGGCGGTAGGCCGATTTGACGATGGCAACCGGCGTCTGCGGATCGCGATGGCGCAGGAAAAGGCGCTGCGCTTCGACAATCTGTTGCGTGCGGCGGCCGCTTTTCGGGTTGTAGAGGGCGACGACGAAATCGGCGTAGGCGACGGCATCAAGCCGGCGGGCGATGGTCGGCCACGGCGTCAGCAGGTCGGAGAGCGAAATGGCGCAGAAGTCGTGGGTCAGCGGCGCACCGACCAGCGCGGCGCAGGTGTTCAGCGCCGAGGCACCGGGGATAATCTCGACTTCGATACCGGAATCCGGCGTCCAGCCAGCCTGGAACAGCACCTCGAAGGTTGGCCCGGCCATGCCGTAAACCCCGGCATCGCCCGAGGAAATCAGCGCCACTTTCTTGCCCTGGCTGGCGCGCTCCAATGATTCGATGGCTCGATCCAGTTCCT
>JAUYQT010000860.1 GCA_030697085.1 Azonexus sp.
GCTTTCTATGGTCCGAAGATTGAATTTCACATCAAGGATGCTATCGGGCGTTCTTGGCAGTGTGGGACGATGCAGGTCGACTTTTCGATGCCTGGGCGTCTCGGTGCCGAGTATGTCGCTGCCAACGATGAACGCAAGGTGCCTGTCATGTTGCACCGAGCGATCCTTGGTTCGTTGGAGCGCTTTATCGGTATCCTGATTGAGAATTTCTCTGGTGCTTTGCCTTTGTGGTTGGCTCCGGTGCAGGCGGTAGTACTGAATATTTCAGAAAAACAGGCTGATTACGCTGCGGAACTGGCGCAAAAGCTACATCTGGCAGGCTTTCGAGCTGAGGCAGATTTGCGCAATGAGAAAATTACCTATAAAATCCGCGAACATAGCTTGAATCGACTGCCTTATCAGCTGGTTGTAGGTGATAAGGAAAAAGCAGGCGGACTGGTGGCCGTGCGTACTCGCGGTGGTCAGGATCTAGGACAAATGTCCGTGAGTGATCTGATCAAGCGACTTCAGGATGAAGTTGCGTCGCGAAGTGGCACGGCTTAATTATTGATGTTTTCGGGGGTTCTACCATAGCTCAGAACAAGGCGCATCGCCTCAACGAAGAAATTACCGTGCCGGAGATTCGTCTCCAGGGTGTCGAAGGTGAGCAGCTGGGTGTGATGAGCATTCGCGCTGCACTGCAATTGGCAGAAGAGGCGGGGGTTGATCTCGTCGAGATCGCGCCGCTCGCCAAGCCGCCTGTTTGCCGTGTGATGGATTACGGCAAGTTCAAATACCAGGAACAGAAGCGCGCACACGAAGCCAAGTTGAAGCAGAAGCAGGTCCAGGTCAAAGAGGTTAAATTGCGCCCGGGTACTGACGAAAACGATTACCAGATCAAGCTCAGAAACATGACGCGCTTCCTGGAAGAAGAAGATAAAGTTAAAGTGACTTTGCGCTTCCGTGGTCGCGAAATGGCGCATCAGGAATTTGGTATGCGTCAGCTGGAACGGATTAAATCCGACCTCGAGGCAATCGGTCAGGTTGAGCAGATGCCAAAGATGGAAGGCCGCCAGATGATTATGATTATCGCGCCTGCCAAGAAGAAGCCGTAATACGTAGTACCTATAAGTGCTTTCGGGTAATGGAAGTGTTCCCGCCGGGAACCACCTGACGGCATGTCATTAAGGAGCAGAAAATGCCCAAAATGAAGACCAAAAGTAGCGCCAAGAAGCGCTTCAAGGTCCGCGCTGGTGGCAGCATCAAGCGTGGTCAAGCCTTCAAGCGTCACATCCTGACCAAGAAGACTACCAAGGTGAAGCGCCATCTGCGCGGTTCTGCCGCTGTTAACGAGCGCGACGTCGCATCCGTCCGCGCCATGATGCCCTACGCATAAGGAGATAGAAGATGCCTAGAGTTAAACGTGGTGTAACGGCGCGCGCGCGTCACAAGAAGATTCTCGTTCAGGCCAAGGGTTACCGCGGTCGTCGCAAGAATGTATATCGTATCGCCAAACAGGCGGTGATGAAGGCTGGTCAATATCAGTATCGTGACCGTCGCCAACGGAAGCGCCAGTTCCGCGCTTTGTGGATTGCCCGTATCAATGCTGCAGCGCGTGAGCTGGGCATGAAGTACAGCACCTTCATGAACGGTCTGAAAAAGGCCAATATCGAAGTTGACCGCATGGTTCTGGCCGATCTGGCCGTCTTCGATCAGCCGGCATTTGCTGCTCTGGCTGCACCGGCCAAGGCACAGCTCG
>JAUYQT010000862.1 GCA_030697085.1 Azonexus sp.
ATTCGCTGCGGTCAACCCGCCGGAAAGCACTAAAAATCCGGGCAGATTCGGCGGAATCAGCGTCCAGTCAAAAACATGACCGCCACCACCATAACCATCAACAAATGCATCCAGCAATAAACCCCGGGCATCGAAAAACGAGCCGGCGAATTCTACCAGATCAAGCTCCGGCCTCACCCTTGCCGCCCTTAGATAAGGACGGGCAAACTGGCGACAATAAGCGGCATCTTCATCACCATGAAACTGCAAGATATTGATCGGTAGAGCCGCGCAAATAGCACGAACAACATCCGGTGACTCGTTAACAAAGAGGCCAACAATATCAACAAAAGGGGGAATCCGTCGAGCCAAAACCGCCGCTTGCTGCGGTGTGACGTAACGCGGACTCGATGGATAAAAGACAAAACCAATGGCGTCCACTCCGGCAGAAACTGCCGCATCGACATCGGCTTCACGCGTCAGACCGCAAATTTTGATTCTTGTTTTCACTTTAAAACCCCGTCGAGAAAATCATCGTCGGGATCAGGCAATCCCCAATGTGGTTCATAGATCGGCCCACGAAAATACAAACCATCCGGCGAAAAAGTCGGCGCTGCGTATTTTCGGTCATTCATCTGCAGCAACTCGTTGATCCAGTCCGGCGATTTTTCCCCCTTGCCGACATAAACCAAGCTACCGACCAGATTACGCACCATGTGGTGCAGGAAAGCACTGGCTTCAAAATCAAATATAAACAAATTACCCTGCTGACGTACATCGGCCCGCCACAGTGTTTTGATGGGGGTCTTCGCCTGACAACCGGCGGCACGAAAAGCCGAAAAATCATGCTCGCCCAGCAGTCGACCGGCGGCGTCTTGAATCTGCGCCAGGTCGAGCGGCCAATGAGTCCAGCCAACCCGCCCGTGCCATAAACCGACACGCTGTGGGCGATTGAGTAACAAATAGCGATAGCGCCGACCCCGGGCGCTGAATCGGGCGTGAAATTCGGCATCGACTGGCTGCGCCCAACGCACCGTAATGCCGCTTGGCAAATGAGAATTCACCCCCCGCAGCCAAGCCGTTACCGGCCGCTCAACCGGTGCATCGAAATGCACAACCTGATGACTGGCATGCACACCAGCATCTGTCCGCCCAGCACAAACAACCCTGATTGCCTGACCAGCAATTTCGGCCAAGGCGAACTCCAGCGCATCCTGCACCGCCCCCCCCTGCAACTGACTTTGCCAGCCATGAAAAGCAGTACCGCAATACTCAAGACCAAGGGCAATTCTCATAAAAATATCACGCCAACAAACAGGAGACCAATAAGAAAAATAGCCATGGCGTCAAGCCGACGCCAAACCGGCTGGGCCAATTGCAACGTGCTCAGGCCCTGTGTGAAATCAGGTTGGACAGCAAGCATCTGCTTCCAGGCTCCTCTTTTTTGCGGCGACTTAAGATTCTCGAGGACTAACGAAAGACGCACGAGCAGGCGCTCAATATCTAACCCCAACTTCCGCAGAGGCAGCAAAACACCCCACAGAGCACCAAGCAAGGCAGCGTGACCAAGCCGCTCAAATAACCAGGCCAGGCAAGCCAGCATGATCACAAGACGTACGGCATGCAGATTTGCGGCGGCTAATCCTTCGTAAGTTGGCGCCCACGAAAGATCTCGAAAAGCATCACCCGGCGTGTTGTAAGCGAGAACCACCCAGAGGATCAACAACAACCAACGAGCTCTATGAACATATGCCAACCAAGGGCGACAGGCAGATGGAGAAGAGAGAAAAATGACCAGACTGAGCAAGCCGAGGCCAGCGTAGCCAAGAAATTGCACGCTCAACACGGCAATGAACCATGCAACTAAAGTCGTAGAAGGATGCAATTAATTCAGACTCCCAAAAAGCACACAGCCCCTTGCGGGGCCATGTGGCAATCACCAGCCGGAATTCTACTCGCCGATTCGTTCAAGAATAGCTCGCGCCTGCTCGACCAGATCGACCGGGCCTTCGCCAACAACCTCTTCAAGAAGTTCACGCGCACCTTCAAGATCACCCATTTCTTCATAGGCCTTGGCCAGATCAAGTTTGGTATTTACTTCTTCCCAATGCACGGGATCAACCAGCGGAGCTTTCGGCTCTGCGAGCGTTGACGTGGCCGATTCTTCTGCATCCGGGACTGACAACTCAGCCAGTTCAGCCATTACCGGCTCAGCCTCAACCTGTTCAGATGCAGTCGAATCAGCCGAGAGATCGAGATTGATCGAGCTAATATCAAAATCCGGCGGAGACATCGGCTGGCCGAGGAAAACAGAATCGGTGAGTTTGACATCAAACTCTAACGAGTCATCACCAAGGACACCTGCATTGACGACCGTTTCGGCAAGCCCGGGGTTATCGAACTCAGCCGACTCATTTAAAGGTGCATTCGACTGAACCAGGGTTTCCGTCAACTCCGACTCGGCAACATCGTCAAGAGGCGCTGGCGTCGAAGCTGGAGCCATATCGAAGTCAAAATTGAGGTCGAGATCAAGATCAGCCATTTGGGGCAATTCGTCAGCTGGCGATGGCTCCACCTCTGGCAAATCAGGCACCTCGTCAACGCCGATATAGGTTGTGATCGCTTCATCCATCGCCGAAGGCATCACCAGCGTGCCCTCCGGTGAAAAATCTGGCGTCACGTCATCCGGCTCCGCCTCTGTCATCACATCTGGAATATTCAGATCAAAATCGACGCCACCAATTGTGAAATCATCGGCAACAACAGGGAGCGGTTCATCTACCGCATGCGCCCCTGAATGCTCCAGCTCTGGCGACACTGGCAATTCATTACCAAGATCGAAATCCAGCGCATCACTGACGTCAGCAGAAGCAAGCGGATCAATGAATGGCTCCGGCTCTACCTTTGGCTCAACCGCCTCCAGCGCCGGGGAACCGAGATCAAAATCCAGACTCAGATCTTGGTCAGCACTATCAACTACCGGCTCGGATGCCTCGAGCGAGAATTCAACATCGCTCGGCAGTGAAAAAGCTGTAGCGTCTGCGTCTGTAATGACATCCGCCACCTCGGGGGAAGCCTTAGGTTCAACAAATGCGGCCAACGCCCCCGGCATGACGAGTGCCGCCTTGGCGAAGCTTTCGGGAGAAACAATCATCGTGGCATCGGCATCAAAACCCGGCGTAGTCGCACGCCCTCCAGAGTAAAGTGGATTACCCGGATCGAGCTGGAGACCCAATGCAGCCACTTTTTCCCATTCAGTACCGACACCACCGGTTTGGGCGTAAAGCTCGCTAGCCAAGGTCTCAAATTGCTTTAGGCTGCCACGACCGGCATAAATCTCCAGCAACTTGGCATGAATCGCCGTGCGCTGCGGATCTTTTTGCAGCGCTTCGAGCAAAATCTCCTCCGCCTGAGTATCACGACCATAAGCCATATAAACATCGGCCTCTGCCACCGGATCGACTTCATCGGTATCAATCGTCCCGGGACCCGTCTGACTGAAATCACCTGTTTGCGGCGGCGTGTTGCCAGTATCAATACTCTGCCCCCCCGTCATGCGAAACACCGAGTTCGGGCCGAGACTGGAAGGCCCTGGAGCCGCGGTTGTTTCCATTGACGCTTGTTCACTACGTCGACGCTTGATCACAAAATAAGCCGCCAGCAAAGCGAGAATGCCTCCGCCGCCCGCCAAAGGCAACGGATCTTCCAGCAACGAATCGAGGAAACTGGGTTCAGGTATCGGCTCAGGGACCGCCAAAGGCATTTTCGGCGGTGCAACAGGCTTCGGCGGAGCCGGCTTCTCAGCCACAACCGGCCTTGGCTCTTCAGGAGTTTTAACTGACTCGACTGGCTTCGGCTCTTCTGCCAACTTTGCCGGCTCAACAGGCTTTGGTGCCTCCACCGGTTTTACAGGTTCAACGGGTCTAGCTTCTAGTTTGGCAGCATTTTGCTGCTGCAGCTCGGCCAGTTTTTGATTTTTCATTTCAACGAGTTTCTGCAACTCGCTAACATTTTTTTCTAACAAGGCCAGTCGATCCTGGGCCTCTTTGAATGACTTTGCCTTGGCAACCTGATCAGCTTCACTCATTGCCGACTTGCCTGCCAGG
>JAUYQT010000863.1 GCA_030697085.1 Azonexus sp.
CGCGAATACGATGACGGCAACCAGCTGGAAAAATTCAATCCGCTGGCCGATTGGTCTGAAAAGGAAGTCTGGACCTACATCAAGCATAATGCCGTGCCCTACAACGCGCTGCACGACAAGTTCTACCCGAGTATCGGCTGCGCCCCCTGCACCCGCGCCATTTCGATGGGTGAAGATGTACGTTCCGGCCGCTGGTGGTGGGAGTCGCCCGAGCTGAAGGAATGTGGGCTGCACATCAAAGGCTGAGGCTGCGCTGCACTTCCAGACATCTAAAAAGCTTGGCCTGGAAAATGTCGATTTCATTGGTCAGCCGATTGGCCGAACACCACCAGAGATGAAAAACTCTGGCGATTTTCGCTCATTGCCAAACAGATAATTTAGCCAATTTCTGCGGTCGACCGCAGAAATTGGCTAATAACTCAGCCCAGCAGGGCGAATTTCTCGCGCAAGCTTTCCACCACATTGGGTTCGCCGCGAACCTCGAAAAACGCGCCTTCGCCATCGGCGCGCTCGGCCAGCACTTCGCAGTTGGCATAGATTTCCCCACGCATTTGCTGTGCCGACCAAGGCAGGAAAAGCTCGGCCTCAACCAGACCTTGCTGGAAAAATTTGATGATCGTCTGCCGTAGCCTGGCCACCTCATCCGGGCGGCGGGCGCTCATCACAACGCAATCCGGATACTTCGCCCGCAGCGCCGCTGCGCATTCAGCTTGCGCCTCGGCATCGCCCACATGGTCGATCTTGTTGAAGATGCGCAGACGCGGCACGAGATGAGCGCTGATTTCTTCCAGCACCTTGTCGGTGACCTCAAGCTGGCGCTCGAAACCGGGGTCGCTGGCATCAATCACATGCAGCAACAATGAAGCATCCAAAGCCTCATCGAGCGTAGATTTAAACGAAGCAACCAGCCCGTGCGGCAGGTTTTTGATGAAGCCGACGGTATCGCTCACCAGCACCCGCGGCACACTCTCCGGGTGCAAGGCGCGAACAGTGGTGTCGAGCGTTGCGAACAGCTTATTGGCAACCAGCACTTCGCTACCAGTCAATGCCCGCATCAACGTCGATTTGCCGGCATTCGTATAGCCGACCAGGGCCACACCAGCCAGCCCCTGACGCTCCTGCCGGCGCGCCCGTTGCGTCTGGCGCTCGACATCCATGGCGACGATTTCCTGCTGCAGTTCGGCGATCCGGTCACGAATCTTGCGCCGATCCAGTTCGGTATGTGACTCACCGCCGCCCCGGCCACCGGCGCCACTACGTTGCCGACCTTGCGGCCCGGCGAGTTTC
This sequence comes from Azonexus sp., assembly GCA_030697085.1. Lineage (GTDB taxonomy): Bacteria > Pseudomonadota > Gammaproteobacteria > Burkholderiales > Rhodocyclaceae > Azonexus. Next base: position 1,288 of record JAUYQT010000863.1, read on the forward strand.
GCCGCCTCACGCAAACGTGGCGCCATATAACCAAGGCGGGCAATTTCCACCTGGGCGCGGGCAGCACGCGAACGCGCATTGTTGTGAAAAATTTCAAGGATGACCATCGTCCGGTCCAACACCTCGCAGCCGACCTCTTTTTCGAGATTGCGCGCTTGCGACGGTGAAATCTCGTGATCGACGAGAATCGCTTCAATTTCACAACCATCGGGATAACCCGGCTCAGCCATGCTGGCCTCGTGGTTCACATAATGATGTATTTCCTGCCGCTTGCCGACGCCGAGATAACCCGTCGTATCAAAGCTCGAACGCTTCTGGATAAAGGTTCGGACAATCGTGAAACCCAGTGTTTTGGCCAGCTCGCGCAACTCGCTGAGCGAGGCTTCAAACTCGATATCGCTGACACTCGCCAGTTGCACCGCCGCCACGACTGCATATCGGGGCTTCTCTTTAACTTCTTTTTGCATGCCTTAATGATTTCTCTTGAATGAGCAAAGTCAGATAGTACCCGCCATTGCATGGGTCGCCGCCACATTGCGCCAGCGGCCTG
>JAUYQT010000865.1 GCA_030697085.1 Azonexus sp.
ATCTGCCCAAGCTGATTTCCGGCGAGCACGTTGGTGCGCTGGCCATGTCGGAACCTAATGCCGGTTCTGACGTTGTTTCGATGAAAATGAAGGCCGAGAAAAAGGGCGACCGTTACGTTTTGAACGGCGCCAAAATGTGGATCACCAATGGTGGCGATGCCGATACACTGGTGGTTTACGCCAAGACCGATCTCAACGCCGGCGCCAAGGGGATGACCGCCTTCATCGTCGAAAAAGGGATGAAAGGCTTCAGTCACGGCACACATCTCGACAAGCTCGGCATGCGCGGCTCCAACACCTTCCCACTCTTTTTCGACGATTGCGAAGTGCCGGAAGAAAATGTGCTGGGCGGTGTCGGTAACGGCACAAAAGTATTGATGTCCGGCCTCGACTACGAACGCGCCGTGCTCTGCGGCGGTCCGCTCGGCATCATGGCCGCCTGCATGGATGCCGTGGTGCCGTTCATCCACCAACGCAAGCAGTTCGGCCAGGCAATTGGCGAATTTCAGCTGATGCAGGGCAAGGTGGCCGATCTTTATTCGACCTGGCAGGCCACTCGCGCCTATGTTTATGCGGTTGGACGGGCCTGCGATTTAACCGATCATTCGCGCGCGCTGCGCAAGGATGCCGCCGGAGCCATTCTGTATTCGGCCGAAAAGGCCACCTGGATGGCTGGCGAGGCGATTCAAACACTAGGCGGCGTTGGCTACACCAACGAATATCCGGTTGGTCGGCTGTGGCGCGATGCCAAGCTCTATGAGATCGGCGCCGGCACCTCGGAAATCCGTAGAATGCTGATTGGCCGCGAACTTTTCGCTGAAACCGCCTGAACAAGCCCCCGCCGGCACTCCAGCCCGGGAGCGCCGCACCATGGAGCTAAACAGCATGACCATCACCCTACGCACCCTCACCGCCGACGATACGCACGCCATCGGCCACGTTCGCCAGTTTTTCCGCAACTACGCGGCCTGGCTGGGCGTCGATTTGTCGTATCAAAATTTTGAGCAGGAAATGGCCTCCTTGCCCGGCGCCTATATCGCCCCCGAGGGCCAACTGTTCTTTGCCGAAGTGGACGGCCGGCCCGCCGGTTGTGTCGGCGTTCGCGCCTTTTCCGATGGCATGTGCGAGATGAAGCGCCTCTACGTCGCCCCGGAAGAGCGCGGCCACGGGGTCGGCAAGGAACTGGCGCTGGCGGCGATCAAGGCAGCGCGCAAAATGGGCTATCGCCGCGTCCTGATCGACACGCTGCCGAGCATGCGCATGGCGGTCAAACTCTACCGCGAGCTGGGTTTTCTCGAAGCCCCGGCTTATTACCAGACGCCGGTTGAAGGCACGATTTTCCTCGCCCTCGATCTGGAAAACTGGTCGGAAGAAGAAATCCGCAACGAAAACCTGTCGCACCTGTTCGATTTCAACCGCGCCTGGGCCCAGCGCATGCAGGAAATCGACCCAAGCTATTTCGACAAACTGGCCAAACTGCAATCCCCGGAGTTCCTCTGGATCGGCTGTTCCGATTCACGCGTCCCGGCCAACCAGATCGTCGGCCTGCTGCCGGGCGAGGTCTTCGTGCACCGCAATGTCGCCAACGTCGTCGTGCATACCGACCTCAATTGCCTGTCGGTCATCCAGTTTGCGGTCGACGCGCTCAAGGTCAAACACATCATGGTTGTCGGCCACTACGGCTGTGGCGGGGTCGGTGCCGCGCTGAAGAAGGAGCGCGTCGGCCTGGTCGATATCTGGCTGCGCCATGTTCAGGATGTGCACGTCAAACATCAGGACAATGTGGACCAGCTGCCAGCTGAGCAACGCCACGACCGTCTGTGCGAGCTGAATGTGCTGGAACAGGTTACCAACGTCTGCCAAACCTACGTCGTCCAGGATGCCTGGCGGCGCGGCCAGCAATTGACCGTGCATGGCTGGATTTATGGTCTGAAAGATGGCCTGATACATGACCTCGGCATCACCATTGATTGTCTCGAAGATTTACCCGTGCGTTATGACGCTGCCCTTAAGGCGTTGGACGCTTGATCTATAAAAACCGCTAAGGAGAACACAGCATGCAAGACCCAATCGTTATCGTATCCGCCGCCCGCACCGCCCTCGGTTCGTTTCAGGGTGGCTTTGCCAGCCTGAGCGCAGCCCAGCTGGGTGCCGTCGCCATCCAGGCAGCCGTCGAGCGTGCCGGCCTTGATGCCAATCTGGTTGAAGAAGTTTTGCTGGGCTGCGTTTTGCCGGCCGGCCAGGGCCAGGCGCCGGTGCGTCAGGCAGCACTGCTCGCCGGCCTGCCGCTCTCGGCCGGTTGCGCCATGATCAGCAAGGTTTGCGGCTCCGGCATGAAAGCCACCATGCTCGGCCATGACGGCCTGCTTGCTGGTTCGAGCAACATCACCGTGGTTGGCGGCATGGAGTCAATGACCAATGCGCCCTACCTGCTGCCCAAGGCACGCGGCGGCTATCGCCTCGGCCACGGCCAGATGCTCGACCATATGTTCCTCGATGGCCTGGAAGATTCGTACAGCAAGGAAACCCGTGGCCGCCTGATGGGCACGTTCGCCGAAGATTGCGCCAGCAGCTACAGCTTCAGCCGTGAAGCGCAGGATGAATTTGCCATTCGCTCAACCACCCGCGCCAAGCAGGCCAGCGATGACGGCAGCTTTGCCTGGGAAATTGCGCCAACGACCGTCGCCGGCCGCAAGGGCGATGTCGTGATCGACAAGGATGAAGGCCCGTTTGCGGTCAACGTCGAAAAGATCCCGACTTTAAAGCCGGCTTTCAAAAAAGATGGCACGGTGACGGCGGCCAATTCCTCATCCATTTCCGATGGCGCCGCAGCGCTGGTACTGATGCGCGCCTCGCACGCCGCCAAGCTCGGCTTGTCGCCGATTGCCCGCATCGTCGGCCATCAAACACACGCCCACACCCCCGCGCTGTTCCCGACTGCGCCGGTCGGCGCGATGCAAAAATTATTGGCTAAAACCGGGTGGACCGCAGCCGACGTCGATCTCTGGGAAATCAACGAAGCCTTTGCCGTGGTGACGATGGCCGCTATCCACGACATGCAGTTGCCGGTTGAAAAAGTGAATATTCACGGCGGCGCCTGTGCGCTCGGCCACCCGATTGGTGCTTCCGGTGCCCGCATTCTCGTCACGCTACTCGGCGCACTGAAGAAAACCGGCGGCCAGCGCGGCGTCGCCTCGCTCTGCATCGGTGGCGGCGAAGCGACCGCCATTGCCGTGGAAATGCTGAGAGGCTGAAAACTGGTTATCAGTAATTAGTCGCTAGCTGTTAGCAAAACTTGCGCGCCGCAGGCGCGAAAACTCAACGCTAATGACTAATAACTCGCAACTTGCGACTCACTACTACTCGCTACTAATTTGGAGAATTCGATGCTTTTAACGCAAGAACAGGAAATGATCCGCGACACCATGCGCGCTTTCGCCCAGGAACGCCTGGCACCTTTCGCCGGTGAATGGGACAAAAATCACACCTTTCCGGCCGAAGCGCTGAAGGAACTTGGCGCCCTGGGTGCGCTCGGTATGGTCGTCCCGGACGAATGGGATGGTGCCGGGATGGATTACATGTCGCTCGTCCTGACGCTGGAAGAAATTGCCGCTGGCGACGGTGCCACCTCGACCATCGTCAGCGTCCAGAATTCGCTGGCCTGCGGCATCACAATGAAATACGGCACCGATGCCCAGAAGGAAACATGGCTGAAGCCGCTGGCCCGCGGCGACAAGCTCGGCTGCTTCTGCCTGACCGAGCCGCACACCGGCTCCGATGCCTCGGCGATCACCACCCGTGCGGACCGTGATGGCGACGATTTCATCATCAACGGCATCAAGCATTACATCACCACCGGCAAGCACGCCGAGGTCGCCATCGTCTTTGCCGTCACCGACAAGGCGGCCGGCAAAAAGGGAATTTCCTGCTTTTTGGTGCCGACCGCGACGCCGGGGTACATCGTCGCCCGCATTGAAGAAAAAATGGGCCAGCACGCTTCGGATACGGCGCAGATCGTCTTTGAAAACTGCCGCGTCCCGGCTTCCGCCCTGCTCGGCAAGGAAGGCGAAGGCTACAAGATCGCCCTGTCCAACCTCGAAGCCGGGCGCATCGGCATCGCCGCCCAATCGGTCGGCATGGCGCGGGCGGCCTTTGAGGCAGCGGTCAGTTACGCCAAGGAGCGCATCACCTTCGGCGTGCCGATCATTCAGCATCAGGCGGTCAATTTCCGCCTGGCCGACATGGCGACCCAGATCGACGCCGCCCGTTTGATGGTCTGGCGCGCCGCAACGCTGAAGGATGCCGGCAAGCCCTGCCTGACCGAGGCGTCGATGGCCAAGATGTTCGCCTCCGAAATGGCCGAGAAAGTGTGCTCCGACGCCATCCAGATTCACGGCGGCTGCGGTTACACCAACGAATTCCCGGTTGAGCGTATTTACCGCGACGTGCGTATCTGCCAGATTTACGAAGGCGCCAACGATATTCAGCGGCTGGTGATTGGGCGCGCTGTCGCCGCTTAAACAGGGAGCCCGCGAAAGATGACTGCTTTTTCACCTTTCGCGCCCCCAACCTTACCAAAAGGGAAACCAATGATCGCATCGACATCGTCACGGAAGCTCGAAACAGACGAACCATCACTCCGACTGGCGGTGCTGATCGATGCTGACAATGCACAAGCTTCAGTCATTGAAGGGCTATTGGCAGAAATTGCCCGTTTTGGGGAAGCAACGGTAAAGCGTATCTACGGTGATTTCACCTCACCTGCGAGCGCCCAGTGGAAAAAGACGCTGAACCGGCACGCTCTCAAACCGGTACAACAATTTGCCTACACCTCGGGGAAAAATGCGACTGACGGCGCGATGATAATCGACGCCATGGACCTGCTTTACACCCGCCGTTTCGATGGATTCTGCCTGGTCTCCAGTGATAGCGACTTTACCGGCCTAGCCTTGCG
>JAUYQT010000867.1 GCA_030697085.1 Azonexus sp.
AAGGGGATCCTGGTCGCCACGTTGCACCTTGAACAGATCTTCCTCAAACTTAGGCAACTGGCCAGTGCCCTGCAGGCTGGCAGCGTTCACCAGATACGGCACATAAACCTCGGTATAAGCATGCTCGGCGGTATGCGTGTCGAGCATGAACTGGGCAAGCGCCCGGTGTAAACGTGCCAGGCCACCTTTCAATAGGGAGAAACGTGCTCCAGAAATTTTGGCGGCAGTGGTGAAGTCGAGCTGTCCTATGGACTCACCGACATCGGTGTGATCCTTGACCGGAAAATCAAAAGTGCGCGGCGTGCCCCAACGCTTGACTTCGACATTACCGAACTCGTCGCTGCCCACCGGCACTGAGTCATCGGGAATATTCGGCAACGCGGCAAGGATCGCGTTGAATTTTTCCAGCAGTTCACCAAGGCGTGCTTCAGAGGCTTTCAACTCATCGCCAATTGCCCCAACCTGAACCATCACCTCGGCAGCGTCTTTGCCCTGCCCTTTGAGCATACCGATTTGCTTGGACAGTGAATTGCGCTGCGCCTGCAACTCCTGGGTGCGGGTTTGCAGCGTTTTACGCTCGGTTTCCAGTGCGACGAACTCGGAGAAATCGATCGGCTTGCCACGCTTGGCAAGTCCTTCCGCCACGGCGTCGAGGTTGGTACGGAGTTGTTGAATATCGAGCATGATTTTTCCTGATTTTTGACGGTCGACCGCAGCATTCGATAAAAACACGCGGCTGAAAGGGCGAAATTATACGCGACGGCGCGGCCGCTTCATCAAGCTGCAACGCATGTAGGAAGGCTGATTGAACAGCGAAAAAATGCCGGCAGCAAGGCAGAAAATGGATGAGCGAATATCACTTGGGTCACCACCTAGGTGCCGCCCCGCCCTCTTCAGGTCTTTTTTGCTTTCTTATCCAGTTCACGCAAATGCATCAACTTTTCGCCAATTTTCCCTTCCAGGCCACGCGGCGTCGGTCGATACCAGCCCGGCTCGGGCATACCTTCCGGCAGATAACTTTCGCCGGCGGCGTAAGCTTCCGGCTCGTCATGCGCGTAACGGTAAGCCTTACCGTGACCAAGCTCCTTCATCAACTTGGTCGGCGCATTACGCAAATGGTTCGGCACTGGTCGCGAGCCATCTTTGCTGACAAAAGCGCGGGCAGCATTGTAGGCGTTGTAGCCGGCATTGGACTTCGCCGCAACCGCCAGATAAATGACGGCCTGCCCGAGTGCCAGCTCCCCTTCAGGCGACCCCATCCGCTCGTAAGTAGCGGCGGCATCGTTAGCTATCTGCATGGCACGCGGGTCAGCCAGACCGATATCTTCCCAAGCCATGCGAATAATGCGCCGAGCCAGATAACGCGGGTCCGCCCCACCATCGAGCATACGGGTTAGCCAGTAAAGTGCCGCGTCAGGATTAGAGCCACGCACCGATTTATGTAGCGCCGAAATCTGGTCATAAAAAGCGTCGCCCCCCTTGTCGAAACGACGCAAATTTTGCGCCATCGTCCTATCGACAAAATCACCGTCAACCCTAAGACCCACCGTTGTTTCTATGGTCCCAGGGCCAGACTTTGTTTTTATGGTCGTAGCAATGGCTGCCCTGTGTGCGGTACGAAGCTGTTCAAGTAAATTTAGTAAACGGCGCGCATCACCATCAGCCAATCCAATCAGGCGCTCACGCGCTGAATCATCGAAGCTAATATCGGCCAGCGACCGCGCGCAGGCACGATCGAAAAGTTGGCCCATCTCCGTCTCGTCAAGCGACTTCAGCACGTAGACTGAAGTCCGTGACAGCAAAGCAGAATTCACCTCAAATGACGGATTCTCTGTCGTTGCGCCAATAAATGTCAGCAGGCCGGATTCAACAAAGGGTAAAAACCCATCTTGCTGCGCCTTGTTGAATCGGTGAATTTCATCAACAAAAAGAATCGTACGTCGGCCCTGCCCGCGCCACATTTCAGCCTGAGCCACCGCCTCACGGACTTCTTTAATGCCGGAAAAAACGGCCGATAGCGCAATGAACTCACAATTGAACTGCGTCGCCATCATCCGCGCCAAGGTCGTTTTGCCGACCCCTGGCGGCCCCCAGAGAATCATCGAATGTGGCTGACCAGATTCAAACGCCAGGCGCAATGGCTTACCCGGCCCGAGCAGGTGCTGCTGGCCAATGACCTCATCCGGACTTTGTGGCCGAAGCTGCTCAGCAAGCGGGGCTTGTGGCGCCTCATTGGCCGCGCTGGAAAATAGATCTTCAGACATTGTTCATGAATTTTCAATCATTCGCGCCCACTCGAGCAGCGACTTGCCAAGTGGACTAAAGCAAGGAATCCCGCGTTACATTGCCGCGCTTGATGATCTTGCGTAGCCGGTCGAGGCCTTCTAGCTGAATCTGCCGAACCCGTTCACGGGTCAGCCCCAGATCAGTGGCGATCATATCCAGCGTCGCCACATCGGCACCATTGAGCCCATAGCGACGTTCGATAATCACCCTTTGCCGCTCGGAAAGCTGCGCCAGCCAGTCATCCAGCAGAAAGCCAATTTCGCTGGACTGGAGGAGCGATTCCGGATCGCTATTACCCTCATCGGCAATCATCTCTGCCATGCTGAGACTGGAGTCGATCTCAAGCGGCGCATCCAGTGAAGCGATGTGTTCATTCAACGATAGCGTGTGGCGCACCTCGGCCGGGGTCTTGTCGATCAACGCTGCCACGCGTTCGACAGTCAACTCTCTGCGATCAGCCGACTCCAGGTGCCGCATCGCCCGCAGGACAACGTTGATCTCCTTGACGATATGCACAGGCAGGCGAATCGTGCGCGACTGATTCATGATGCCGCGCTCAATACTCTGCCGTATCCACCATGTCGCGTAAGTGGAAAAGCGAAAGCCGCGCTCCGGATCATACTTTTCAAGTGCATGAATCAGACCAAGATTACCCTCCTCGATCAGGTCAAGCAGCGGAATACCTCGATTCAGATAACGCTTGGCGATATTGACGACCAGCCGAAGATTGTGCTCGATCATCTTCTGCCGGGCCGCGAAATCACCAGCCCTTAACTGCCTGCAAGTAGCTAACTCATCAGCGGGCGTGAGCAGCGGTTTGGCGCCAATTTCATTCAAATAGAGCTGAGTGACATCCTCCAGTAACTCATGCTCGGGCGAAACTGACTCGGTTTCGGAAAGCAGCCCAGGTTCATCCGGGGCATCATCGAGGCTATCCTCTAAAGAATCTTCGCCCTGTTCGTTCATCGCTTCGGCAAATACTGCGCCGGATCGACCGGCTTACCCTGTTTGCGAATTTCGAAATGAAGTTTGACCGAGTCAGCATCGGTACTCCCCATCTCGGCAATTTTTTGGCCGCGCGTCACTGACTGGCCTTCCTTGACCAAAATTTTCCGGTTATGCGCATAAGCTGAAAGGAAGGTTGCGTTGTGCTTGACGATGACGAGTTCGCCATAGCCGCGTAACCCGGCGCCGGCATAAACCACCTTGCCATCACCAGCAGCAACCACAGGATCACCAGCCTTGCCGGCAAAATTCAAACCCTTGTTTCCGGACTCGCTAAAGGGTGCAGTCACCTTGGCAGGAACAGGCCAAATCCAGGGCACGTCATCTGGCGCCGCAACAACGGCAGGCGCAGGCGCAACCGCAACCGCCTCTGACCGCAGCTCGACAGCCGGGGTCGTTGGGGCAAGGTTGTTTAGCCGGGCATAAGCTTCATCCGAATAAGGCTCCTTGCCGACCTTCGGCCCACGCTTCAAACTACCATTCTGAGCGACGGTTCCTGGCTGATCCAACGATCGCGATTCAACAAGCGGCTCTGAAACAATCGGACTGGCCACCACCGAACCGCCCACTTCAGGAGCACCCGGCGGTGCCACCCGCAAAACCTGGCCTTCCTTGATGGCGGAAACGTTGGCAATATTATTCCAGGCCGCCACATCCCGGTAATCCTGGCCGTGCTCCTGGGCAATGCGATAAAGCGTATCACCGCGCTTCACTGTGTAATAACCGGGCCCGGAAGGCTGGGCAACCGAAGCCCGTGATTGCGCGCCAGAACTCCGGTCGACCGCAGGTGCCGGTTGCTGTGAAAAGCAGCCAGCAAGAAGCAGACTGGGGAGAATTAGCGAAATAACTCGAATCATTGCGTTCCTGCGAGAAGCGGGACAAATCGAACAGCATCGAGCCGGGTTTCGATACATCCCTGAGGCGTTTTTTCAATGAAGCTAAGATACTGCTCAGTCGCACCCACTGGCAAGATCATCCGACCACCCATCGCCAACTGCCCAAGCAGAGCCTGCGGCACATTTGTTCCGGCAGCAGCGACAATGATACTGTCAAACGGCGCCGCTTCGGGTAGACCAAACTGACCATCAGCGTGTTTCAAACGCACATTGAACTGCTGCAGGGCGCGCATGTTGGCCTTAGCCTTTTCAAGCAAGGGCGCAAGACGCTCGACTGAATAAACCTCATTGGTTAATTGCGCCAGTACCGCAGCCTGATAACCGCAACCCGCACCCACCTCGAGCGTTTTACCGAGCGAAGAGCGGCCATTGAGCAAAAGCTCAATCATCCGGGCGACCACAAATGGCTGAGAAATCGTCTGCCCCATGCCAAGCGGCAAAGCGGTGTCTTCATAGGCGCGCGAAGCCAGCGCTTCTTCGACAAAAATATGCCTCGGCACCGCCGCCATCGCAGTCAATACCACCTCGTTGCGAATACCCTTTTCACGCAAGCGCTCAATCATCCGCGCCCGCGTGCGCTGCGACGTCATTCCAATACCGTTTAGCACCGTTTTATCACTTCATCCAATGTCGAACCGCCGGCAATTGTGCCGTATGCGTCAGATCAATCTGCAATGGGGTAATCGACACACAACCCCGCTCAACCGCATTGAAATCTGTTCCTGCCCCGGCATCAGCCGCCGCCCCTGCCGCCCCAACCCAATAGACGGTTTCATTGCGCGGCGAATTCATTTTAACAACTGACTCTGCCTTGTGACGACGCCCCAGACGAGTGACTTCCATATCCTTTAATTCAGCGTATGGAATATCCGGCACATTGACATTAAGCAAGACCGGCTCCTTGATTGGATTGCGAATAAAGCGCTCAACCAAATCCCGAGCCACCCGTCCGGCTGTCTCGAAATTATTGCCTTCAAAGCTGGTCAATGAAATGGCAATTGACGGGATACCGAGCAAAAACCCTTCAGTTGCCGCAGCCACCGTCCCGGAATAAATCGTGTCATCACCCATATTGGCGCCATGATTAATTCCGGAAACAATAATATCCGGCAAATCATCCAGCATCCCGGTAACCGCCAGATGCACACAATCCGTCGGAGTGCCATTGACAAAATAAAAGCCGCTACTTGCCTTTTTCAAAAACAATGGCCGGTCAAGCGTTAACGAATTACTCGCCCCACTACGATTCTGCTCGGGAGCAACCACCACAATGTCAGCCAGACCAGAAAGTGACTCAAACAGGGCGGCCAATCCGGGCGCAAAATAGCCGTCATCGTTACTGAGCAGAATGCGCATCACTTAAACCAGAAGATCATCGATGACGCCACCACCCTCAACCCAGGCGACAACCCATTTTGGCTGACGACCACGACCAGTCCACTCCAGCGCCGCATTTTCAGGATGACGATACTTAACTTTTACTTTGTTGACAGTTAAAGCCTTAACCTTAACTTCCTTAGCCAGCAAATCTTCAATGGCATAACCCCGCGCCTTGGCAAAAGCACGCACTTCATTCAATACAAGATCTTTTGCCTGCGCTTCGCGGCGCTTCAATTCAGCAGGAATCTGTTGCTGTAAGTCAGACAACTGCGCAGTAGATAAAGTTGACAAATCCATGATTAACTCCAGGTTTTAATAAGTGGTGATAATTTAGTTTGTCTGAATCTAATTTTCAATTAAAAATTAAAAACAGTTGGTGGTTTTGATTTCAGCGATAAAACAAAAAAGCGCCCCGAAAAGCGCTCTCCTATTTTATCGAACGATGGTGCGTATCCCCCGGCCACCCCACCAACTTGGCGCATTTCTTGTTGCAAAAAATGCTAAAAACTTTTGCGGAAAGCTGCCGAACCAACCGCCAGTCTACCAGATGCGAATGATTGGACGCAGCGAAAATACCGACGCCAGTTCGATTCTGTCGCCCGCAATTAACCTCGTATCTGCAGGCGAATCGAACATCGACACAACTCGGCGGTTCTTTTCCATCTCGATCAAATTTATTTTTTTGCCACAACAATGATGATATCTCCCGCATTGAATTGCTTGCGCCATTACGACGAATGGTAAACTTTCGCGCCTCCAGTCACTTGTCGCGGTCAACTGCGTTTTAAGAGCAAAAAACATGGATTTAAGCAGCTTGATCGAACAATTTGGTGAAAATTCCAGCATTACCCTAGCGGGCTTGCTGATCGGTGTGTTGTTTGGCGCTTTTGCCCAGCGTTCAAGTTTTTGCCTGCGCTCAGCGGTGGTCGAGTTCTGGAACCGCCAGCATTATAAAAAACTCACGGTATGGCTATTTGCTTTCTCGGCAGCCATGATCATCACGCAGTTGTTTATTGTCGGCGAATGGCTTGACACCTCCGAATCCCGTCACCTATCCGCTCGCGGCAGCCTGTCCGGTGCGCTGATCGGCGGTCTGCTGTTCGGCATTGGCATGATCCTCGCCCGTGGCTGCCCTTCGCGCATGCTCATCCTCGCCGCCAACGGCAACTTGCGCGCCCTGCTCACCGGGCTGATTTTCGCAGTCACTGCTCAGGCATCCTTGAGCGGCATACTCTCCCCGCTGCGCGCCTGGCTTTCTTCACAATGGACGATTGAAAGCGGCTCGCGTGACCTGCTGGCTGCGTTTCACCTTGGGCACATTGGCGGCGTTTTATTTGGCTTGCTATGGCTGGGTGCCGCCATCTCTTTCGCCCGCCGTACCCAGTTAAACCAGCACGAATGGCTCGGCGGAATCGGCGTTGGTGTAATGGTTGCACTGGCCTGGCTAATCACTTTCCAGATTGGCAAAAACGCCTTCGAGGTGGTGATGCCGGTACAAAGCCTCAGTTTTACCGGCCCCTCGGCAAATCTGCTGATGCTCGTCCTGTTGCCCCCCGGCCAGCCGTGGGATTTCGACATTGGTCTGGTTTCCGGCGTTGCGCTCGGCTCCTTCCTGGCAGCACTATGGGCCAAGGAGCTAAAGCTGGAGGGTTTCAAGGATGGACCAAGCATGCGACGCTATATCGCTGGCGCGGTGCTTATGGGCTTTGGTGGAGTGCTGGCCGGCGGTTGCGCGGTCGGCGCCGGTGTTTCTGGCGCATCCATTTTTGCACTGACGGCCTGGATCGCCCTGTTCGGCATGTGGGCCGGCGCC
>JAUYQT010000868.1 GCA_030697085.1 Azonexus sp.
TGAATCTGGTTGTCAATGCAATTCACGCGATGTCGGAGGGTGGCGCGCTACGCATCGCCGCCACCCAGGACAATCTCAAACCTGACGCCGATTTTGCTGCGCTGGCGAATTTGCTGCGCTGCTACGTTGTCGGTCGCTGGGAGCAATACGCCCGCAGCGGCTTTAGCCGCGAACCGCTGACTCAATGGTCACAACAATGGCCGATGCTTTATTTCGCCTGCCTATCCCAATCCGGAGCACCAGGCAGCCCATAAAAAAGCGGCCGTAGCCGCTTTTTTCTGCCCGCCGTCAATATCAGCGCTGGAGATACTCCGCTGCATCCAGGGCAAAATACGTCAAAATCCCATCCGCCCCCGCCCGCTTGAAAGCCAACAAGCTTTCAAGAACACAGGCTTTTTCATCGAGCCAGCCATTTTGTGCCGCCGCCTTGAGCATCGCGTACTCGCCACTCACCTGATAAGCGTAGGTCGGCACCTTGAACTCATCCTTGACCCGGCGCACGATATCCAGATAGGGCATACCGGGCTTGACCATGACCATGTCAGCCCCTTCCGCCAAATCAAGCGCCACTTCCTTCAACGCCTCATCGGAATTACCCGGGTCCATCTGATAAGTATACTTGTTGCCCTTACCCAAATTACCGGCGGAACCCACGGCATCACGGAATGGGCCGTAAAAGGCCGAAGCATACTTGGCCGAATAAGCCAGAATACGCGTGTAAATCTGCCCGGCTTCGTTCAACTCAGCCCGAATACGGCCGATCCGGCCATCCATCATATCGGAAGGCGCGACCACGTCAGCCCCCGCCTGTGCATGGCAAAGCGCCTGTTTCGCCAACACCTCCAGCGTTTCATCATTCAGGACATAACCGCTGGCATCGATCAAGCCATCCTGACCATGGCTGGTATAAGGATCAAGTGCCACATCGGTAATCACACCTAGCTCAGGAAACTCCTGCTTCAATGCTCTGATAACGCGCGGCACCAGGCCAGCATCGTTAAACGACTCTTCCGCAGCCAGTGACTTCAAACCCGCATCAATCACTGGAAACAACGCCAGCGCGGGAATACCAAGCCTAGCCGCACGCTCCGCTGTTTTCAGCAAAACATCAAGCGATTGACGCTCGACGCCTGGCATGGACGCCACTTTTTCCACTCGCCCTTCACCTTCGAGGACGAAAACCGGGTAAATAAAGTCGTCGACCGTGAGCACGGATTCGCGCATCAGGCGCCGTGAAAAATCATCACGCCGCATCCGGCGCATACGGGTTCCAGGAAAAGTTCCAATAACACTCATGCTTCAACCTCAACAAATATTGAATAAAAATCTTCAAACTTTTCTGAACTTTTGGCCTTGACTCGTATCTGACTTAGCAGGTGGCATTAGTCATCTCCCGCTTCACCTCCCTGAGCGGGTGCCTTGACCCAGTCAAGGCATTTTGGCCCTCGGACCCCCCTTATCCGAGGGCCTTTTGTTTTCTAGCTTCTTTTTCTCTTCCGGCTTCTTTCTTTCAATACCCAGCCAACTGGAGAGCACCACTTCGGCATCTTCAACTCCAGTCTTTTTCAAACTGGAAAAGAGTTGCACGGAATACAACGCTGCATCACCCCAAGTTGCCAGTTCAGCCTTGACCGAACTTAAAACCTTGGTTTGCTCCTGACGACTCAATTTGTCGGCCTTGGAAAGCAGAATATGGATTGGCCGGCCTGTTGGACGGAACCAGTTGATCAGACGAAAATCAAGGTCCGTCAGCGGTCGCCGAATATCCATGATCACCACCAAACCAGCCAACTGATCACGATGCGCCAGATAAGGGCCAATCAAGCCCTCCCATTGAGAACGAATCGCCTCCGGCGCCTTGGCATAGCCATAACCGGGGAGATCGACAAAATACTTGCCTTCGGCCAGCGTAAAGTAATTGAGATGCTGGGTGCGTCCCGGCGTCTTGCTGACATAAGCGAGACGAACCCGACCAGCCAGCGTATTTATAGCAGAAGATTTACCTGCATTGGAACGCCCGGCAAAGGCAACTTCACAAACGGAATCGACGGGAACATCACGCAGATTAGCGACGGTGGTAAGAAAAACGGCCTGTTGGAACAGAGGCATAAAAAACTCGCAAGACCCGCCAGGGGGCGGTGAACTGATATAGAATAACAGGTTTGTAACCTACGTTCCGGCCAAAGCGCCCAAAAACGCGTACAAGGAGCTTGAAAATGATTCGTACCGCGGCAATGGCAATTTTGTTTGCCACCAGTTTTATCGCTCATGCATCTGAAGAAGCCAAGGGCAAGGCTGATCCTGCCAAGGGTAAAGTCATCGCTGAAACCGTATGTGTCGCCTGTCATGGCGCCGACGGCAACAGCGCCACATCGGCTAATCCGCATCTGGCCGGGCAAATTGAAGAATATCTCTACAAGCAGCTGAAGAACTTCCAGGCCGTTGGTGAGAAGCCCGCAGTTCGTAATAACCCGATTATGGGTGGCATGGTCGCCGGCTTGTCAGACGAAGACATGAAGAATGTCGCGTCCTGGTTTGCCAGTCAGAAACAAAAGCCGGCAACCGCCATCGATGAAAGCAAAATTGCACTGGGCCAAAAAATCTGGCGTCAGGGTGACTTCAAGAAAGGTACGCCCGCCTGCGCTGGCTGCCACGGCCCTGCCGGTGCCGGATTACCAGCCCAATACCCGCGCCTGTCTGGCCAGTTTGCCGAATACACCGAGATGCAGCTAAAAGCATTTCGCGCCGGTGAGCGAGCCAACGACCCAGAACAAATGATGCGGGCAATTGCAGCCAAGCTTTCTGATGCTGAAATAAAAGCCGTTTCTGAATACGCAGCCGGGTTACGTTAAGCCACTCGCATCATTCTGGAAAAGGCAGCCGAGGCTGCCTTTTCGTTTTTTTGAGGCTTGGCAGCCCGATCACACGGATATAGACTCCTTCCACGTTAACCCAGCTCTCAGAGAGGACGCATCCTATGAAAACACTTAAGCAGTTGCTTGCTGACAAGCATCGCCCACTAGCCGTTGTCGCCCCCAGCGATTCAGTTTTTCATGCGCTCACGGTGATGTCACAAAATGATGTAGGTGCGTTATTGGTCCTCGATGGCGAGCAGTTGGTCGGCGTTTTTTCGGAGCGCGACTATGCCCGCAAGATTATTCTGCAAGGCAAAACATCGAAGGAAACACTCGTCCGCGAAATCATGAGTGACAAGGTTGCTTACGTGACCCCGGCAACAACGCTCGATGAATGTATGGCGCTAATGACAGAAAAACATTTCCGCCACCTTCCTGTGATTGATGATGACAATACCGTGGTCGGCATGATTTCAATTGGCGATTTGGTCAAGGAAACAATCAGCTCCCAGCAGTTCCTGATCACTGAACTGGAACGTTACATCGCTGGTTGAAATGGCGGAAGACCCGAGACTTCACTTCCGCATTCTTGAAGATATCGCCCGCGACCTCTCGGGCGATATCAATTTCCCGATCTGCATGGATGCAGCCATTCTGATCAGGAATACGCTGAAAGACCCATTTGCCAATTTGGAACGCGTCTCCCGAATTGTCAGTTTCGAACCATTAATTTC
>JAUYQT010000190.1 GCA_030697085.1 Azonexus sp.
TTGATGTGCATCGTCCACCGGCGTCGGTACGGCAACAATGACGAAATCAGCTTCTCTCAAGGCTGCCGGGTTGGTGCCGACTTCAAGTAGCGTTGCCGCTTTCAGGTCTTCGGTGCTCACTTCGCCAGTGGGGTCGACGAAGCGTTGGTAAGACGCCACTTTATCGACCGAAAGATCAAAACCAATCGTGCGGAATTTTTTTCCGAACTCGACAGCGAGTGGCAAACCCACGTAGCCCAAACCCACTACTGCAATGGTTGTCATTTTTTTACCTGTTAGTTAAAAGTAATAATGGTTGGTGAAAATTTCAGAGTTCTTTTTGTAATTTGCTGACCTCGGCCTGGCTTGGGAACTTGTCACCCAACTTGGCGATTGCCTCCAACTCCTTACGCGCCTCGTCCTTCTTGCCGCTATTGATCAAAACCTTGGCGAGATTGAGCTGGATGGCAGCTGCTTGGGGGGCAATGGCGAGAGCTTGCCGCAATATCTCGATCGCCTTTACAGTTTCACCCTTGTCAGCCAGTAGCATGGCCAGGGTGTCCATAAAGGGTGGCTGATTCGGCGATAGCTGAGTTGCTTTTTCGGCGTATTCAATGGCCTTGGGCGACTTGAGTTGGCCGGAAACCCAGGCCAGATTGTTTAAAATCAACGGGTTGTCGGGTTGCATTTCCAGTGCCGTCCGATAGTGTTGCGCCGCCAGCGCGTAGTCCTTGCGCGCGATGGCAACGTCCCCTAAATGGAGGCGGAAGGCGATCTCTTTCGGGTGTTCTTTATTCCAGGTTGAGGCTATTCCCTCCGCTTCTGCGGCATTTCCGGAAGCGAGCAAAGTCGAGTGCAATTTGATCGCCAACTTGGGGTCTGCGACTTGTTTCAGGCCTGTTCGGTAAGCTTTGATTGAATCAGGCCAATTTTTCTCGGTGGCGTAAATATCGCCTTCAAGGGTAAAGCCAACGATTTCCTTCGGTCTTTGCCTTTGCACCTCACGGGCGATCTTGAGCGCATCATTGGGGTTTTTGGCATCCAGTGCGAGCAAGATCAAACCGCGCTGTGCTTCAATCAGATCAGGCTTGATCTCCAGCGCCTTTTTCAGGTTTCTCCTTGCTTCATCCTTATTATTGTTGGCTAGATTAATTTCTGCCAGACGCATCTGGGCAAGCGGCGAGGCGGGCTGCAAGGTAGCCAGTTTTCCGTAGGTTGTCAGGGCCTGATTGAAATCACCCAAAAATTGCTGGGTACGGCCCAACGCATCGAGAATTTCGGGTTTGTCGGGCACCGCAGCCACGGCGTCGTTGGCTGCGGTCAACGCCTTTTTTCCCTCTTTTTTGTTGAGATAAAACTGAATCAATGCGAGGCGTGGTGCAAGTTCGGTTGGATTGGCTGAGATCGCTTTGCCGATCAAGCCGGAAATTTCCTCCGTCGTGCCACCCGCAGCTGCTTTTAATTCCGCGACAGCCAGCATGGCCTGAATATTTTTGGGGTCGGCAGCGAGCACCGCTTCAAAGCGCTTACCTGCCGCATCTATTTTTTTGTCGGCAAGATCAAGAGCAGCAAGGCTGGCTGCGGCGGGGAAAAAGCCGGGGTTGATGCTCAGCGCCTTTTCAAAACTCTGGCGAGCGCCGGGAATATCCTTTTTGCTGAGTAGCGTACGGGCCCGAAGATTGTGGGTGGCTGCGTTATCCGGCTGTTTTTTCTCCAGGCTATCGATCGCTTTCAGGGCTTTATCTGGCTGATTGGTTCGCAGATAGGCTGCAACCAAGGCGAGATCTGCCGTGATGCCCTTGTCGGTTGCCGTGATCTGCTCGAGTTCCTCGAACCCACCCGCAAGATTGCCTTGCGCCATATGCGCCAAGGCCAGGGAGGTTCGTTTCGCAGCATCATTTGGTGCCAGTTTGTTTGCCTTGGAGAGGTATTCGACGGCCTTGTTGGTGTTGCCATTTTGCAGAAATGTTTCCCCGGCAATACTCAGGAATGCCGGGTCGTTTTCAATGCGGCCTAATACCGGCTCAAGGGTAGCGAGGGCTTTGGCCGGTTGGCCGGCGCGCAGGTAGCTTGAAATCAAAAGCTTGCGCGCCAAGACCAATTCGGGTGTTTGCTGAATCGCCTTGCTCAAATAGTTTTCAGCCTGAAGGTAGGCGCGCAGCTGATATTCGACGGCGCCGGCCAGTTGCAGGCCATTCGAGTTATTGGGCGCAATCTTCAGTAATTGCTGGGCCAATTCGCGTGCTGCCTTGTACTCTTTGCGCTGATACTTCGCTTGTGCATCCAGATAAATCGTTTGTGGATGGTTGGGTGCCACCTTCTTCAAGGCATCAATTTGCGTGATGGCTTCGTCCAGTTTTTCCTGCTGATAGAGATTAGTGACTAGCGCCGAATGGGCGAGCAGAAAATCAGGTTTGGCTTCAATCGCCTTGCGGTAAAGGGCTGCAGCACCTGCCTGGTCGCCCTTGACGGAGAGGAGTGAACCACTAAGTAACAGGGCGTCGTAATTGCCCGGATTTTTAGCCAACACCTGATTGACGATTTCTTGCGCCTCATCGAATTTTTGCGTACTGGCCTTGAGTCGGGCGTCGGCCAATTGGGCCGGGGCGAAGTCGGGCTTGCTGACCAGCGCTGCCGCCAATTCTGATTCCGCTATTTCACGATTGCCCTGTGCTGCATAGGCTGCGCTCAAGGTCGTTTTCAATGAGGCCAACGGTTCGCCGGCGGGCACCTCGGCCTTGGTGAACTCGTCAGTCACTTTTTTGGCTTGCCCTGTTGCCAGCAAAGTTTTGGCGAGTAGCGGGGTCGTTAGTTCGGGCGCATATTTCTGCGCCAGCGCCTTGCGCAGTTCGACCTCGGCACCCGCCATGTCGCCACTTTCAAAAAGTGCCTGGCCAAGAAGAAAGCGTGCTTCACCCAGATTTGGATCTTTTTGCAAGGCGTTTTTTAATTGGATGACCGCCGCTTTGCTGTCATTTTTCGCCAAAAAATCCTTGCTTGAAGCAATCAGCGATTCCGCGCTATCACCACCGCAACCGCCAAGAAAAACTGTCAGCAGGGCGGCAGAAATGGTGCTGGAAATAATGGAGCGTTGTTTTTTCATGGACGTTTCCTTAAATGTTGGCGTCTATTTCAAACCCAGGCGATGCATGAGGTCATAAAGCGTAGGGCGGCTGACGCCGAGAATTTCAGCAGCTCGCACCATGTTGCCGTTGACGCGGCTTAAGGCGGTTGTAATGGCATTGCGCTCGGCTTCTTCACGAATACGTCGGAGGTCGATGAACTCAGAGGGGTTAGTCTCAACGTGATCAAGGCCAATCTCCTCCCGCGTAATTTGCAGGCCATCGGCCATGATCACGGCGCGTTTGATGCAATTTTCAATTTCACGAACATTGCCCGGCCAGGTGTGCAACTCAATGGCGCGCGTTGCATCTTCGGAAAGGGTCATGTTGCCCCGGTTTTGCTCAGCCGAAAAGCGCCGGACAAAAGCATGGGCCAACAAGGCTGCATCGCCGTTGCGGTCGCGTACGGGGGGAATGTTGATGACGATCTCTGCCAGGCGATAGAAGAGATCTTCGCGGAAACGACCTTCCTTGATCAGCGCTTTCAAGTCCTGATGCGTGGCACAGACGATGCGAACATCGACCGGGATTTCCTGCCGGCCACCCAGCCGTTCAATGACCCGTTCCTGTAGGAAGCGCAAAAGTTTGGCCTGCAAGGCATGCGGCAAGTCACCGATCTCATCCAGCATCAGCGTGCCACCGTTAGCACTTTCAATTTTGCCCGGTGTTGTTTTGGCCGCACCGGTGAAGGCGCCTTTTTCGTAGCCGAAGAGTTCACTTTCCAGCAGGTTATCGGGAATGGCCGCACAGTTGATGGCGACAAAACGCTCGTTTTTTCGGGGCGAGGCTTCGTGCACCCCACGCGCCAAAACCTCTTTGCCCGTGCCGCTTTCGCCCAGCAACAACACGGTGGCATTGCTATTCGCTACTTTTTCGATGGTGCGACAAACCCGCAACATTTCACTGCTGCGCGTGATCAGGCCGGCCAGAGCAGGCGGGTGTTGCGCCGCCTGTAAGCGCCGGTTTTCCTGTTGCAGGTCATGTAGCCGAAAGGCCCGGTCAATGGTCAGCGTCAATAATTCAGGCTCAAAAGGCTTGGCAAAAAAATCATAGGCGCCTAGGGCAATTGCCCGGAGTGCGTTGGTACGATCATTCTGGCCTGTCAGAACAATGATTTTGGTGTCCGGCGCCGCAGCCAGAATTTGCTCAAGCAGGCGAAAGCCTTCAGAGACTGAATCAGCATCCGGCGGCAGTCCGAGATCCATCGTAACCACGGGTGGATTATGTCGATGGATCTGGGTGAGGGCGCTTTCACGGTCGCCTGCGGTCAACGTCTCAAATTGATCAAAAGACCAGCGCAATTGCTTTTGCAGTGCCGGATCATCCTCAACGATCAACAATGCGCGAGGCTTGTCAGTGCTCATGCCTGCTCCTTTTCACGCAAATCAGATTCTGAGCGCACATCAAAGAGCGGCAGAATCATCGTAATTCGTGTGCCTTGATCAGGCTCGCTTTCGACCTGCATTTCACCGCCCAA
>JAUYQT010000191.1 GCA_030697085.1 Azonexus sp.
TGGTGCGCTGGCAACATCCGGAACGTGGCCTGGTTTTGCCGGATGGCTTCATTGCCATCGCCGAAGAATGCGACCTGATCGAAGCGATCGGCCGCTGGGTGTTGCATCGCGCCTGTAGCGAGATGCTTGATTTTGTCCATACGAAGGCGGTGGGTGAACATTTCCATCTGGCCGTGAATGTCTCGGCACGACAGTTTCACAGCACTGATTTTGTCGCCATCGTCAAATCGGTACTGGCTGAAACCGGCTTTCCAGCCAGCTCGCTGGAACTGGAAATCACCGAAAGCACACTGCAGGCAACCGAGCGCAGCCTGTTTATCCTCAAGACCCTGGAGGGACTCGGTGTCGCCATCAGCATTGATGACTTTGGCACCGGCTATTCGTCACTTAGCGTTCTGCGCGATCTGCCGATCAAACGCATCAAGATCGACCGCTCATTTATCGTTGACTTGCCAACGAGTGAGAGTCAGCGGGCGGTCATTGAAGCCATCGTTGCACTGAGCCTTGCCATGCACATGGCAATCACCGTCGAAGGCATTGAACGTCTGGAACAGGCTGAAATGTTGCATGCGATGGGCTGCGGCGAAGGTCAGGGCTTTCTCTTCGCCCGGCCACTGCCGCTCGACGAATTTGCCCACCTGATCAGCCGCCCGGCAACAGCCCACTCCGATTAATTCGGCACTTGCAAATTTGTCGACGTTGGAAAAACAAGGTCGCCCAGACTATTCAACGGGTCAGGGGCGGGAGCAGATTAATCGGTGCTGCGTGGGGAAATCAAGGGGAAATACCCCGCAAAAAAATCGACCTCAGGCCTTACCGGTACTGCCAAATCCCCCCTCACCGCGCAGGCTGGTGTCAAACGCATCGACCCTATTGAAAGCAACCTGCAAGACCGGCACGATAACCAGTTGAGCAATGCGGTCGAGTGGATTCAGCGTAAAGTTTTCGTGACCACGATTCCACATTGAAACCATCAGTTCACCCTGATAGTCGGAGTCAATCAAGCCAACCAGGTTGCCCAGCACAATGCCGTGCTTGTGACCCAGCCCCGAACGCGGCAGGATCATCGCCGCCAGGCCAGGGTCGGCCAGATGGATGGCCATGCCGGTCGCGACCAGCGTCGTCTGACCCGGCGCCAGCTGTAACGGCGCCTCGATACAAGCTCGCAGATCCAGCCCGGCCGAACCCGGCGTGGCATAGTGCGGTGGGCTATCGTGCAAGCGGCTATCGAGAATCTTGACGTCAATACGGTGCATCAGTTTTTTCCTGTCAAAGTTGCAATATGTTCGACCAATTGACGTGCCAGCACCGATTTCGGCGCCGGGTTCAATGGATGTGCCCCGGCATCATCAAACAGCACCAGCCGGTTATCGTCACCCCCAAAACCATCCTGAATCAGGTTGCCGGCAATTAACGGTATGTTTTTCTTGCGCCGCTTGGCTTGCGCGTAGGCATCGAGATTCTGGCTTTCTGCGGCGAAACCGACGCAAAACGGGCCATCCTTGAGCCGCGCCACCTCGGCCAGAATGTCCGGATTTTCGATCAGCTCAATCGGCGGCACTCCACCGGTATCCTTCTTTAGCTTGTGCTCGGCCCTATTGGCCACGCGATAATCCGCCACCGCCGCCACGCCAATAAAGATATCGGCCGCCGCTGCCCGCGCCATCACTGCCGCATGCATATCGAGAGCGCTGCGCACATTGATGCGGTCAACACCGTGCGGGGCCGAAAAACAGACCGGGCCGGAAACTAGCACGACCTTCGCCCCAGCCTGCTGCGCGGCACGCGCCACGGCATATCCCATACGTCCGGATGAAAGATTGGTAATGCCTCGCACCGGATCGATCGCTTCAAAAGTCGGGCCGGCCGTGATCAAAACCTGCTTGCCGGCAAGCACCTTGGGTGTAAAAAAGGCAAGCACCGCTTCAAGAATCTCAGCCGGTTCGAGCATGCGACCCGCGCCGACCTCACCGCAGGCTTGTTCGCCACTGGCTGGGCCCAATATCTGCACACCATCGGCAGCCAACTGCGTGACATTACGCTGCGTCGCCGGGCTTTCCCACATTTGCCGGTTCATTGCCGGCGCCAGCAGCAGCGGACAATCACGTGCCAGCACCATGGTCGCCAGCAAATCATCGGCCAAACCCTGCGCTACCCGAGCCATAAAATCGGCAGTGGCCGGTGCGACAAGAATAAGATCGGCTTGCCGCGAGAGATCAATATGGGCCATCGCATTCGGCATCCGCGCATCCCACTGATCGGTAAAAACCGACTTGCCGGAAAGCGCCTGGAAGGTAGTCGTCGTGACAAAATGCGTCGCCCCTTCAGTCATCGCCACCTGCACCTCGGCACCTTGCTTAATCAGTAGCCGAACAAGCTCCGCTGCTTTATAAGCGGCAATGCCGCCGGTTACGCCCAGAACGATGCGCTTTCCCAATAATTCCATTGTCTTGCCATTAGAATGAGAGCCCGAACATTCTACTGGAATTCGTATGTCGATCACCGACTGGCCGGAGGGCGAACGACCGCGTGAGCGACTGCTGGCACATGGCCCGGCCGCACTTTCCGATGCAGAGTTACTGGCCATTTACTTGCGGGTTGGCGTGCGCGGCAAAAGCGCGGTTGATCTCGGTCGCGATCTGTTGCAGCGCTTCGATGGGCGCCTCAGTCGGCTGGCCGAAGCCACGCTGGATGAGCTATCCAGCGTTTCCGGTATCGGCATGGCCAAGGCCGCCCAGCTCAAAGCCAGTTTCGAACTGGCCCGCCGCGGTCTGGCCCAGGAAATGAGCGCCCGCGACACCTTCTCTTCGCCCGGCCAGGTCCGCGACTGGTTACGCCTGAAACTGGCGACGCGACAGAATGAAGTCTTCATGGCACTCTGGCTCGACGCGCAAAATCGCTTACTGAAAGCGGAAGAGCTGTTTTCAGGCACGCTGACCCAGACATCGGTCTATCCGCGCGAAGTGGTCAAAAGCGCGCTCGCCCACAATGCCGCCGCCGTCATCCTGGCCCACAACCATCCATCCGGCATCGCCGAACCCTCACATGCCGATGAATTACTGACTCAGGCACTGAAAAATGCCCTGGCCATGGTCGACGTCAAGGTGCTAGATCACTTCATCGTCGCCGGAAATGCGCCCCCACTTTCGTTCGCTGAACGCGGATTACTGTAAAAAATCGCGAAACCGCTTGAACGAGTCAGCCTCTTTTGATTATAATCGCTGGCTCTCTTCTAGCGAATTCTGGAGCACCATCATGGCGCGAGTCTGCCAAGTAACGGGTAAAGGCCCGATGGTTGGGAACAAAGTTTCCCACGCCAACAATAGAACGAAGCGTCGCTTCCTGCCGAATCTGCAGTATCGCCGCTTCTGGGTCGAAAGTGAAAACCGCTTTGTCCGCCTGCGCGTTTCTAACGCCGGCCTGCGTGTTATCGACAAGAATGGCATTGATGCCATCCTGGTTGACCTACGCGCCCGCGGCGAAGTCTGATTAAGGAAGGATAAAGAAAATGGCAAAAGGCGGTCGCGAAAAAATCAAGCTGGAATCTACAGCGGGTACCGGACACTTCTACACCACCTCCAAGAACAAGCGTACGACGCCTGCCAAACTGGAGATGATGAAGTATGACCCGAAGGCCCGTAAGCACGTTGCTTACAAGGAAGTGAAACTGAAGTAATTCGGTTTTCTCCAGTTTTCGACAAACCCGCCTTTCGGCGGGTTTTGTTTTTTAAGGCGCCTGATTTATAGCGCCTGGCCGATTTTTCTTACTGACTCCCTCAAGCCTTACGGCTAAGGAAGACTATGGTGTAGCCAACAATACCGGCGAAGACCAGGAAGGACCAATTAGCCATCGACAATCCCAGAAAAACCCAATCCCGACTAGTGCAGAAACCGGTAGCCAAAAACATCGAAGGCCATTGCATGCCCAACCAGTCAACGAGCCGTTCGATCACATTCGGTTCGGCATAGCCGCACTCTGTCGCCAACTCGGGAAAAGCCTGCATCCAGCTCTGATAACCGGCAACGGCCGCACCCAGCAAAGCAAAGAGCCCGATTAAGCCAGCCCAGGCCAGGTGAAGCGTCGGTAAAAGAAAGCCCAGCAGCGCAATCCCGGCGATCACCAGATAAAGCAGGCGTTGAAAAATACAGAAGGGGCAAGGGGCCAAACGCAACATTGCCTGCAATTCCATGCCGATGGCGACCAAACCAACGCAGCCGAGAGCCAGAGTCGCAAACCAGGCCCGAATAGGGACTTTTGAAAAAGGCATATTGATACATCCACGTAGAGTATTCAGACAGAAGTTGATTTTAAGGCATGCCGATAAACGCTCAGAATAAACAGGCCACTTATTACGGTTGACCGCAACAAAGTGGACCACAGCCCGGTGCGCCGCTACTATAAGCAGATGAATACACGAATCCTGCTCGTCGAAGACGACGAAAAACTGGCCGAACTAACGGCTGAATATCTCACCAAAAATGACCTGACTGTCAGCATCGAGCCACGCGGCGATACCGCCGAAGCGCGTATTCTGGCCGAGCAGCCGGACTTGGTGATCCTCGACGTCATGTTGCCTGGCAAGGATGGCTTTGAAGTTTGTCGAGCCGTCCGCCCGCAATATCGCGGCGTGATTCTGATGCTGACAGCTCGCGATGAGGACTTTGACCAGATTCTCGGCCTCGAAATGGGGGCCGATGATTACATCGCCAAACCCGTGCAGCCGCGCGTGCTGCTGGCGCGCATCAAGGCCCTGCTGCGTCGCCTGCCGAGTGCGGCTGACGGCCAGAGTCAGGAAACCGGAGCAATGCTTTTCGGCCAGTTCAAAATCAGTCAGTCGACACGCACCGCCTCGCTGGGCGGCGAAACCATTGATCTGACTACCGCAGAATTCGACCTGCTCTGGCTCCTTGCCACGCATGCCGGCAATGTGCTGTCACGCGATGATCTGCTGCAGGAATTGCGCGGCATCGGCTTTGATGGGCTGGATCGCTCAATCGATGCCCGCATTTCCCGCCTGCGGAAAAAGCTGAATGACGACCCGGAAAATCCGACCCGGATCAAGACCGTACGTAGCAAGGGCTACCTGTTTAGCAAGCATGACTGGAACTGAACCTCCAATCGAGGAAAGCACCGAGAAGGAGCGCAATCAGGGCCTGGCCCGTTCGCTCTTCCGTGTTTCACTGCCCCGTTGGCGAGGTGGGCGTTACAGTCTTTCCAAACTTTTTTTCAATTTTTACCTGCTGGCCATGGGCTCTTTCGTGGCCATCGCCTTCACCGCTGACTTCGTTATTTCCACGGCCCAGCGCGGCATTACCGACGACTACGCCCGCCGCTTCATGCGCGGTACGATCACCCTGATCGAGGATGAACTTTTCCGCCACCCTCGCAGCACCTGGCAAAAGCGAGTTCACGATATTGACGAAAAATTCTCCTACCGCCTCGGTATTGTCGAACGCATTACGCTGGACCGAACGCTAACTGCCGCACAAGTCGTCAAACTGGATGCTGGCGACATCGCCATCGACCACGATGGCGACATCATGTATCACCGACTGGGCACGAGCAGCAAAGTACTGGTGGTCGGCCCGCTGGCCTCCAGCCGAAATTCGGAACAAACCGATCGCCTGCCGCTGGAATTGCGTCTACGCCTGCTAACC
>JAUYQT010000348.1 GCA_030697085.1 Azonexus sp.
AGTTTAAGCCCGCCAAATTGTGACCCAAGAACTTCAGGCTGTGTGGTCACCTGTAAACTCGAACATGGCGTCGTCCCATGGCAAACGCTGGCTATTCAGGAAATCGACCCTTGGGGCAATCGTTTAACCTACTTTGTAGGTCGGGAATTCTCCAACCCAATTTCTTACGATGAAGAAATATCTGGCGTCAAGGCAAGGTTTTCTCTGGACACGGCAGGTCGGGCAAAGATCCAAAGCGGCGCTGGCCAACCCATTGCCAGCGATGTTCCGGCCGTCATTATCAGCCATGGCAACAGGGCTTTCGGTGCATACACATCAGCAGGCCAACAAATCCCTGACGCCATTGGCGACGAAAAAATTAACTCAAATGGCACACTAACCTTTGTTAGCCGCCCGCCCAGTGATCATTTTGATGACCACGTAGCTTGGGTTGTCCCAACCATCCTCAAATCCCGCCTCGTCGCCGTCGGCAAACTCCCTTGAGCGACACCAAATTTCTCGGTGCATTGCACAATGCCGGCATCCACCCCGATGACGATGCCGAGACGCGCCTAAAAAAATCACTGCTGATCTTTGCCACCGGCCTGGTTTGCCTCGGTTCGATGCTCTGGCTGTTTCTCTACGGCCAGATGGGGCCGCAGTTTTCGGCTACCCCACCCTTCATCTTCCAGATTCTGCTGGTCAGCAACTTGCTCTTTTTTTTTCGTACCGGCAATTTCGATTTTTTCCGCTATTCGCAACTGGCGCTCTTCCTCTTCGCCCCCTTTGCCGTGCAGTGGAGCATCGGTAACTTCATTACCGCTAGCGGCACCAGTCTTTGGGGGTTGCTGGCACCGATTGGCGCTTTGCTGTTTATCGGCCCCCGCGAGTCCATCGCCTGGTTTTTTGCTTTCATATTCCTCACTGCACTCTCCGGATTTTTCGATTACTTTCTCGCCGACAGCATCGCGGCCACTACACCCAAGGTCGCCACTCGGACTAGTGTTTTTTTCTTTGCTCTGAATTTCGCCGCCATTTCCAGCATTGTTTATTTATTGCTGCGCTATGCCGTTCTGGAAAAGGCCAAGGCACAAGCCAGCCTCGAAACGACCCATCAGCTACTACTGGACGAGCAGGAGCGTTCGGAACGTCTACTGCTCAACATCCTGCCCGGCCCGATTGCCGAGCGTCTAAAGTATGACAAACAGACGATTGCCGATGGCTTTGCCGATGTCACGGTGATGTTTGTCGACATTGTCAATTTCACCAGAGTGGCGGAAGGATTAACGCCACAACAGGTTTTTGCCATGCTTAACCGTATTTTTTCGTCTTTCGACGAGCTAGCGGAACAGTTTGGCGTCGAGAAAATAAAGACGATTGGCGATGCCTACATGGTGGCCGGCGGGCTGAACAATGAACAAAGCAACTATTCAAAATCCATCGCCGAACTGGCCATCGCCATGCGCGACCTGCTCCACCATGACTTCACGGTCAACGATATGCATCTCGATGTACGCATCGGCATTGGCACTGGTCCAATCGTCGCAGGCGTGCTGGGCAAGAAAAAGTTTATCTACGATCTATGGGGCGACACAGTCAATCTGGCCAGCCGAATTACCAGCGAAGGAACGCCAGGCATGATTCAGGTGGATGAAACCACTTACCACCGCCTGGCTGAGAATTTTATTTTTAACGAACCACAAACGCTTTATCTGAAAGGCAAAGGAAACACAGTAGTTTATCGCCTGATCAGCCGACGTACTGATCAGGGCCGGGAGGCAATCAACTCAGTGGCGAACTGAGAGTTTGAAGGTCACGTCGCCCGGCTGATTTTCGGCCAATTCAAGGCAATAGCCTGCGGCCTCAGCCTGGCGGGCAGCATGGTAAAGCCCGATACCCAAACCATCGTTTGAACCAACCGGCTCGCGCAAAACCACGTTCGCCAGATTGGGTTCAAGGGGCGCGCCGTCATCGCTGACGGACAATGAGGCATCGGTAAACGTAACTGCAATGCACAAGCCCGGCTGGCGCTGGCGTTTGGCCAGTGCATTCTGCAGCAGATTTTCAGCAACACTGTCGAACAAACTCCCGGGCAACGGCTCCCCCGCATCAGGTTGGCCGCGCCAGCACAGGTCCGCTGCTGAATATCTATCCTGTAACCTGGACCACCATACGACGGCGTCGATATTTTCCTGATTTTCCACTTGGGGTGACTGCAACTTTGCCAGCGTCACACTCAAGCGCTCGGTGATCTGTGGCAACTGGCGGCTGAGCAAACTGGCGAGCTGGGTCGAATCCCCCGACTGGGCTGCTGCATAACAAAGCCCCTGCATCGATTGCAGTATATTTTTTACATCGTGCGTCACCCGGGCCCCGGTTTCATAGACAGCCTGCAGATAGCCCATACGCTGCAGTTGATAAGCCTGACGTTTGACCAGATAAAACTCGGCGGCTAGCCGAAGCAGCCACTCGACATGCCAGCGCATGGTCGGTGAAGGCGGATAACGAAAATACGCGGAGAGGGTCAGATCATCAAACTGACAGATATGAGGGTGCAAGGTACGCTCGCCACACTGCCCGGCCAGATCACTGGCCCGCCAGGAAACACCAATCACCCGGGGCATTTCCTGCAGATGCGCCATCACCGCCGAAAGAAAGCGGGCCGGGTCAACCTCCTTTTCACTTTCAGCCGCCAAGCGAACCAGCCACTGCTCCAGTGGCATACCTACTGACAAGAGATAACGTGAAATGGCCGAACCGACGCCGGAGAACCCGGCTCGCGGATTCCAGGCCCAGGCGACGAGCAGCAAGGCACCGGCTACGGTCAACGAGGTTTTAAACAAAGATTCAACGTAACCGACCTGCCCGACCAACATGTAAGCCAGCGCACCGAGAACAAAAACAGCCAGCACCAGAAAGACCAGCATGCCGTAAAAAAGATTAAAGGCATCACCCGGCTGACGCTGGGGTGCACGCGCCGGAAATGCCAATAAAAATGGCAAAACCAAAGGCATGAAATAAGAAAGCGGGTCGCGCAGCAACGGGTCAAGCGCCACCACCGGCGAAATTTCAGGTATCACACCAAAAATGGTAATCGCTACCAGATAACCAAAGGCCAGCAGATAACCGGCCCGCTCAATGCGCCGCTCCGTCCATAGGACGCGACCACCAATTGCCGCAGCCAATGCACCACACCAGATCAACAACAGCCAGGGCCCGAGAAACCAGGTTGAGGCCACCACCACGGCAAATAAAACCACTCCTTGCGCAAGACTGATTCGCCGCTCACCGGCAACGAAGGGTTGCCAAATCAGGAACAAACCCAGCGCCACCATCCAGAGCAGGC
>JAUYQT010000269.1 GCA_030697085.1 Azonexus sp.
ATTCGTTCAGCCCCCTCGGCAGCAATCGTCATGCGCGAGGTATCGGAATTCATTGGTGGCATCCCGCTGGTCGCTCATAACGCATCCTTCGACTGCAAGTTCTGGGATGCCGAATTGTCTCGCATCAACCACAGTCGGCGCCAGGAATTCGCCTGTTCCTTGTTGCTGGCTCGTCGTCTATTGCCTCAGGCGCCAAGTCACAAGCTGGGTGACCTCATCAAGTATGCCAACTTGCCTGTGGCGGGAAGGGCTCACCGGGCGCTCGCCGATGCGGAGATGGCCGCCAGCTTGTTGCTTCATCTCGAACAAGAATTGAGTAGCCGATTTAAGGTCGGCAATGTCTCGCATGAATTGCTGCGCAAGATACAAATTGCACCCAAGGCGAAGTTAGCTCAGTGCCTGGAACGACATCAAGAAGCAGGGGAAGCCTGAAATGAAAGAAGCCCAGCATTTCAAGCATGGGCTTCGTCATTCTTTGTCCTCGGCACGCATGGCCTCGGTGTGCGGTAATTAACCGTTTGTGTACTTCACAGTAATCTCAAAAAGCTGAGGTGGACTATCAACCATAGAACCTCCAATCATCTTTAGAACTACCGCTCTAACCAAACTTGCAACCAGTCAGAACTCAAATTCAGACTACGCCTTCTGGTAACAAAGTCCAGCTTATTTTGCGGTATGTTTTATCCGACCCCCGTCATGCAAAGACCCTTGTTGTACACCTATCGTCGCTGCCCCTATGCCATGCGTGCCCGGATGGCGCTTATCATTGCGGGCATTGCATTCGACGCGCATGAGGTCTCGCTGCGTGACAAGCCGCCCGAAATGCTGGCGCTGTCGCCGAAGGGCTCGGTTCCCGTCATGCTTCTCCCTGATGGTCAGGTCCTGGAGCAAAGTTGGGACATCATGCAATGGGCACTGATACAAAAGGATCCTGATGGCTGGTGGGCAAGGGCTCAAACGCCTGAAAACCTTGAATGGTTCGCCAGAAAGGGGTTGTAAGCCGGAACCCCAGAAATTTCCGTCACCGTCGCATCACCCGCTCGCAGGGGTAGACCCAACAGTCGTT
>JAUYQT010000403.1 GCA_030697085.1 Azonexus sp.
TTCTGCAGTTCACGCATGGACAAAATGACAGTCACCCCGGTGGGCGGGGCGGCGACTTTCGTCATCGCTGCCCCGCCCAGCCAAAGCGTCACCCCAGCCGGCAACGCGGCGTGCAACTCCAAAATAAACGCCCGCAGCAGCCGCGGTGGGTAATGAATGCTGGCCGAAATCCCCAGCACCTTGATCTGGTAAGCGGCACAGGCCGCGACAATTTCCGGCAAAGGCAGGCCACCGGGCAAGCGCACACTGGCAATGCCGGCTTCAGCCAGCACGGCATTGACCATCGACAAACCCAGCGTATGCAGTTCCCCCGCCGGGCTGGTCAGGAGCACACGGGGAGGCGCATTGATTCCGCCACACAATGCCGCCTCGCGCTGGAGAATGTCTTGCAGCATCGAGGAGAAAAGATGCTCGCCATGAATCGGCAATTGGCCGAGCGCCCAGCATTCACCGATGCTCACGGTCAACGGCGCCGCCACTTCCTCCACAAACTCGAAGAGCGAGCGCGCCGCCCGTGCTTCCTCCAGCGCCTGCCGGAAGGCCGAGACATTGCTGCCGAGCAGCGCGGCCAGCACCTGGCCAATCGCCAGATCAGGCGGCGCTGCTTCCGCCCACTTGCCCGGCGCCGGCAGCGGCTCGCCATTCAGTTCGCGGATCACCTTGCCGACCCGCTCACCCGTTGAAATCCGTCGGGCGATGAGCAATAATTTCTGAATATCCGAATCGCAGTAATAACGCTGCCCGGATTCGTGCCGCAAAGGCTGAGGGAAACCGTGGCGAAGCTCCCACTTCCGCAGCGTGCCTACCTCAATACCCGTTTGCCTTGCCACTACGCCAATCGAAATCATCCTCGCCCACCACCGTTTGCTGCAGCGCCGCATTTTAGTCCAGGTCAACACTGGACAGTTGACCTAGGTCAAAAGTAGTAGATAACGAAGGGCCAAGCGTGGTAAATAACGCAAATCTCCATCAGGTGAAAACAATTCGGCCGCCCACAAATTACAATCGGCGCCTGTTACTTTGCTGCGGTCAACCGCCATTTTGCGTAAAAATTCCTCTTATCCAATGCTCATCTCCCGCTCTGAAATGCTTGATACCTCGAGCTGCCGCCTGCACATCCGCCGCTGGGGCAACCCACAGGCGCCGACCCTTTTTCTGCTCCACGGCTGGATGGACGTTTCCGCCTCCTTCCAGTTCGTCGTCGATGAATTGCAGCGCGACTGGAACATCATCGCCCCTGACTGGCGCGGCTTTGGCCCTTCGGAATGGCTAAATCAGCCCTATTTTTTTGCTCAACATCTCGGCGATCTCGAAGCCATCCTCAACCATTACGCCCCGACCGGCCAGGTTCGACTGGCGGGCCACAGCATGGGCGGCATCCTTGCCTGTCTCTACGCCGGCATTCGACCGGAACGAGTGGAAAAACTGATCACGCTGGAAGGTTTCGGCATTGCCCCCACACAGCCGGAAATGGCGCCGGAACGTTATGGCCAATGGCTGAATTTGCTGAAAAAACCGCCACGCATGCACGTTTACCGCGACCGCGCCGGCTTCGCCCATCGCCTGCTTAAAACGGACCGTTTCCTCACCCCGGCCCGCGCCGATTTTCTGGCGCTCCACCTGGCCCGTGTCGGCGAAGGCGTTAACCGGGCCGGCGAGCGCCGGCACGGCATTGTCTGGAATGGCGACCCGTGGCACAAAGGTACGTCACCGTACATGTTTCACCTGGAAGAATCGATGGCCGTCTGGCGCCAGATTACCTGCCCGGTGCATTGGGTCGCCGGCCGCGACTCCTGGGTCATCCGCGAATTCGCCACCCGCCCCGGCGACTGGGCCGCCCGCCAGGCCTGCTTCGCCCACCTGAGCGAAGCCTGGATCGACAACGCCGACCACATGCTGCATCACGACCAACCGGCTGAAGTGGCGCGGATTATCGAAGAGTTTTTTGCCTGAGAAAATCAGGGAGACGCCAATCACCCTAAAAACCGCGGTTGAAAACGCCTGCCTTCAACCGCGGTTTCCAGAATCATTCACGATTTAAGCAACTCTTCCCGCGCCCCCAGCCAGCGCTTCAAGTGCCGCTCAGCGAGTTCCGGCTGCTCGATTAACATCGTCTCGGCGATCTCCCGCGCCATCTCAACGAGATCGGCATCCATTTCCAGATCGGCATAACGCAACAGCGGCACGCCACTTTGCCGACTACCGACAAATTCCCCCGGGCCGCGCAGTTGCAAATCCTGACGGGCGATCTCAAAGCCATCGGTATGCTCGAAAATAATTTTCAGGCGCTGACGTGCGGTTGGCGAAAGCGGTCCGGCGAAGAGCAGCACGCAGCTCGATTCATATTTACCACGCCCAACCCGGCCGCGCAGTTGATGCAATTGTGACAGTCCGAAACGCTCGGCATGCTCGATCACCATCAGGCTGGCGTTCGGCACATCGACGCCCACTTCAATCACCGTCGTCGCGACCAGCACATCAATCTCGCCAGCAGTGAATGCAGCCATTACCGCCTGTTTTTCGTCTGGCTTCAAACGGCCGTGAGCCAGGCCAATACGCAGGCTGGGCAGGTCGGCCGAAAGTTGCTCATAGGTCTCCTCTGCCGTTTGCAGCTGCAGGGCTTCCGACTCTTCTATCAGCGGACAAACCCAGTAGGCCTGCCTGCCTTCATCGACCTGTTTGGCGACAAAGCCGACCACATCGGCTCGCCGTGAGTCGGCGACCAGACGTGTTTTGATCGGCGTCCGACCGGGCGGCAGTTCGTCGAGCACGGTCACGTCGAGATCGGCGTAATAGCTCATCGCCAGCGTGCGCGGAATGGGCGTTGCCGACATCATCAGCTGGTGCGGATTCGCCCCTTTCTTGCGCAGCGCCAGACGCTGGGCGACGCCGAAGCGGTGCTGTTCATCGACAATCGCCAAGCCCAGTTTGGCGAAATCGACCCCTTCCTGAATCAACGCATGCGTGCCGACAATCAGTTGCGCAGCAGTCGCCGTGGCCGCCAACTGCTGGCGCTTGGCCGCCGTTTTCAGACTGCCGGAAAGCCAGGCCACGCGCACGCCCAGCGGTTCCAGCCAGTCTTTTAATTTGAGGTAATGTTGCTCGGCCAGAATCTCGGTCGGCGCCATGAATGCCGCCTGCCAGCCAGCCGAAATGGCCTGACAGGCGGCCAGTGCCGCGACCACGGTTTTGCCGGCGCCAACATCGCCTTGCAACAAACGCTGCATCGGGTAAGGCTGGGCGAGATCGGCCGAAATTTCTGCCACCGCCCGTTGCTGAGCGCCAGTCAGGCCGAAAGGCAACCGGGCCAGCAGGCGTTCGGCCAGATCATCCTGCGCCGCCAGCACCGGCGCGCCCTGCTCACGGCGCGCCAAATAAGCCCGACGCAGGCACATCTGCTGAGCCAGCACTTCATCAAATTTAACCCGCCGCCAGGCTGGATGATTGCGTGCGTGCAAGGTGTCGAGATCAGCTTCCGGCGGCGGCCGATGCAGAAAACGCAGGCTGCGGGCCAGGCCGGGCAGCTTCAGGCGCTGACGCAAGTCGTCCGGCAAGGTATCGCCAAGATCACCGTCAGCCAAAACCCGGCCAATCAGTTTTTGCAGCGCAGAATTGACCAATCCTGCGGTCAACGGGT
>JAUYQT010000442.1 GCA_030697085.1 Azonexus sp.
CGCCGGTTCCTTGCCGCCTTCGATGCCCAGATCGGCGATTTTTCGGGTAATCGTATTGCGACCAATACCCAGCGCCAGCGCCGCTTCAATACGCCGCCCGCCGGTATGGATCAGCGCCCGCGAAATAACGACACGCTCGAAAATCTGCGACAAAACGCCATGCACATCCGGCACGCCACGCGCCAGCAAACGATCCACTTCGCTTTCCAGCGCACCTTCCCAATCGGCGGCCAGCGCGACCGGACTGGCATCTCTCAACTCGCCAGGCAAATCGCCCACCTCGACCAGTTGACCAGGCGCCATAACGGTGAGCCAGTGGCAAAGATTTTCCAGCTGGCGCACGTTGCCCTGAAAGTCGAGGCCACTCAGATATTTCAGCGCCGCATCCGACAGGCGCTTGGTTTCAACGCTGAGTTCTCGGGCGCTCTTTTGCAAGAAATGGCGGGTGAGCAGCGGAATATCCTCGCGCCGTTCGCGCAGCGAAGGCAGGCGAATGCGGATAACGTTCAGACGATGGAACAAGTCCTCGCGAAACAAGCCCTCCTTGACGCGGACTTCCAGATGCTGGTGCGTCGCGGCAATCACCCGAACATTGGCCTTGATCGGCGAATGACCGCCGACCCGGTAAAAATGCCCATCCGACAAGACGCGCAGCAAACGCGTCTGCAGTTCGGACGGCATATCGCCAATTTCATCGAGAAAGAGCGTACCGCCCTCGGCCTGCTCGAAACGCCCCCGGCGCTGCGCCTGGGCGCCGGTAAAGGAACCGCGCTCATGGCCGAACAACTCGGATTCCAGCAGGTCTTTCGGGATGGCCGCGGTATTGATCGCGATGAAGGGTTTGTCCGCACGCGGGCTATGGCGGTGCAGAGCATGCGCGACCAGCTCCTTGCCGGAACCGGATTCGCCGGTAATCAATACCGTGGCATGCGACAAGGCCAAACGGCCAATGGCACGAAAGACTTCCTGCATGGCGGGTGCCTGGCCGAGAATCTCCGGCACCAAGCCGACCTCTTCCGGCGCACCGCTTTGGTGCATTGATTCGTCAATCGCCCGCCGGATCAGTTCAATCGCCTGCTCAACGTCGAAAGGCTTGGGCAGGTACTCGAAGGCGCCCCCCTGAAAGGCGGCCACGGCGCTTTCCAGATCCGAATAGGCGGTGATGATAATGACGGGCACGGCCGGGAAGCGGGTTTTGATGACCTGCAACAGATCCAGCCCCGACTGGCCGGGCATGCGGATGTCCGACATCAGCACCTGCGGCGGTTCAGCACCCTGTTCGAGTTGGGAAATTGCCTCGGTCGCCGAAGCAAAGCTCTTGTAGGCGATGCCCTCACGCGACAGTGCCTTTTCCAGCACCCAGCGGATAGAGCGATCGTCGTCTACGATCCAGACTGGTTTCATGTTTGTTGGCTCATCTCGTCGTTAGTATGGTCGATAGATAAGCAAAAGCCAGGCCCGGAAAAGCGATCAGACCGGCTCGACGGGTAGTCGAATCGTAAATACGGTCTGGCCGGGGCGGCTGATGCAATCGATCGTGCCGTGATGATGCTGGACAAAATTCTGCGCAATGGTCAGCCCGAGACCGCTACCGCCTTCGCGCCCGGACACCAGCGGGTAAAACATGCGCTCGCGAATATCGTCGGGAATGCCCGGGCCGTTGTCGATGACCTTGAGTTCCATCGCCATCCGGTAACGTTTTTTAGCCAGCGTCACCTGACGCAGCACGCGCGTTCGTAAAACAATTTCACCGTCACCGGCCATCGCCTGCGCGGCATTACGCGCAACATTGAGCACTGCCTGAATCAGCTGCTCGCGGTCGCCAACCAGTTCGGGCAGGCTGGTGTCGTAGTCGCGCACGATGGTCAGCATGCCGGGAAACTCAGCCTTGAGCAGACTGCGCACACGCTCGAGGATTTCATGGATATTGACCGTCGTCGGCAACATCGGTCGATGCGGTCGAAGCAGGCGTTGCATCAGATCCTGCAGGCGATCCGCCTCCTTGATGATGACCTGGGTGTATTCCTTCAAGGCCGGGTTGGGCAGTTCGTATTCAAGCAATTGCGCCGCGCCGCGAATGCCGCCGAGCGGATTCTTGATTTCATGGGCCAGATTACGGATTAACTCCCGGCTCGCCTGCTGTTGCTCGATCAAGTGCTCTTCGCGCGTGGCAGCGAGGTGATGCTCAATCGGCTGCAGCTCAAGCAGCAAACGCGCCCCGGGGGCCAACTCCGGACGCAGCGGCGTGACCGTGCAATTGATGTGCAATCTTTCGCCATCGCCACGAAGCAACTCGATATTCTGGCCGGTATAACCCCAGTTATTGTTCAAGCCGTTATTCAGCGCCGACTGCAGCGTGGCCGAACAGGTGCAGGCCGCAGCCAGCGTTTTACCGATCACCGAACGGCCGCTAACCCCGAGCAGATTTTCACCTGCCGCGTTAATGTAGCGAATCAGCAGACCGTCATCGATCAGCAGCACAGCCGAGGCCAAAAGATCAAGACCGGCAAAGGAGGGATGGGTGACATTCATGCGCCATATTGTAGCGAGTTGCTCTTTCATTTGCCCTGATTTGCCCGTCAACTTGCATTACTGACTAATCGTTCATTATCATGACGCGATTCGCCATCGGCTCAGGATCATGTTCAGAATCACCCTACCCGCCTCACTGCTTTTTGCCGCCGCCCTGCTGCTCAGCGCTTGCCAGGCGGGCGACCCGCCGGCTGCGGCAAAGCGCCTCGTACTTGTCCAGCCGGCGAGCAGCGCTGCCGCCAGTTCAGGGAGCCATGCCGGCGTCTACACCGGCGAAATCCGGGCGCGCCATGAATTCGACCTCGCTTTTCGTGTTGCCGGCAAACTGGCCGCCCGCTTGGTTGATGCCGGCGCCGAAATAAAACCGGGCCAGGCTTTGGCAAAACTTGACCCGGCTGATCTGGAGTTGGCCGCCAACGCCGCCCGGGCGCAACTTGCCGCGGCCGAAAGCGATCTTGCCACGGCCCAGGCCGAGCGCCAGCGTTACGCCGACTTGCTGAGCAAAAAGTTCGTCAGCCAAGGTGCTTTTGAGGCCAAGGAAAACGCCTTCCGCAGCAGCCAGGCGCGGCTCGAACAGGCTCGGTCACAAAGCCGGATCAGCGGCAATCAGGCCAGCTACGGCATATTGAGCAGCGAACACCCGGCCATCGTCACCGCTGTGCTGGCCGATGCCGGGCAAGTGCTGAGTATCGGCCAGCCGGTTTTTCGCCTGGCGCGACCGGAAGAAAAGGAAGTGTTGATTGCCGTCCCGGAAAGCCGGCTGGCCGAGTTGCGCAAAGCGAGAACGCTTGCGGTCAACCTCTGGGCCGAGCCAAAAATCATGATGACGGGAGAATTGCGCGAGCTTGCCCCGGCGGCCGACGCAACGACACGCACCTACGCGGCGCGCATCCGCATTCATAACCCGCCGCCGGAGGTTCGCCTCGGCATGACGGCCCGCGTTGCGCTTGATCTGGCGAGCGACAACCTGCTGCTCGTACCGCTCAGCGCCGTGCTTGATCAGGGCAATGGGCCGCAGGTCTGGGTCGTCAGCAACGGCAAGACCGAGTTGCGCGCCGTCAAGGTGAAGCAGTTTGGCGAGGCTGGCGCCGTCATCAGCGAAGGTCTGCAGACGGGAGAACTGGTGGTGGTCATTGGCGCCAGCAAGTTGGTGGCCGGACTGGCGGTCGAAACAAAAATCGCCCCGCGACCCAGTGAGCAGCGTTAAGCCATGAGCCAGCGCTTCAACCTTTCTGACTGGACGTTGCACCATCGTACGCTGGTCGGCTATTTGCTCCTGGCCATTGCCGTAATGGGAATTTTTGCCTACGGCCAGTTAAGCCAGGCGGAAGATCCGCCATTTACCTTCAAGGCGATGCTGATCCGCACACAATGGCCGGGTGCGACGGCGCGCCAGGTTGAGCAGCAACTCACCGACAAAATCGAGAAAAAGCTGCAGGAAACGCCGAATATCGACCGCGTCCAGAGTTATTCGCGGCCTGGCGAGTCGACGGTAATTTTTTTCGCCAAAGACAGTACGCCGCCCAATCAGGTGCCGGATGTTTACTATCAGGTGCGCAAGAAAATTGGCGATATCCGCCACACCTTGCCGGCCGGCATTCAGGGGCCATTTTTTAACGACGAGTACGGCGACGTTTTTGGCAATATTTACGCGTTGACCGCAGAAGGCCTCGATTATCCGCAATTAAAGGATAACGCCGAGCGCATTCGCGACGAGCTGCTGCGCGTGCCGCATGTCGGCAAGGTGGAAATCTTCGGCATTCAGGATGAGCAGATTTTTATCGAGCTTTCCAACGCCAAACTGGCCACGCTGGGCCTCGATCAGGCGATCATCGTTCAGGCGCTCAACCAGCAAAATAGCGTCGCGGGCGCCGGCTTTTTCGAGATGCAAAGCGAACGCATTCAAATCCGCCCGGGCGGCGCTTTTGATAGCGTACAGGCGGTGGCCGATACGCTGATTCGCGCCGGCAACCGCAGTTTCCGGCTGGGCGATATTGCCCAGGTCAAACGCGGCACGATTGATCCGCCCAACACGCAGGTGCGCTACGGCGGCAAAACAGCACTGGCGATTGGCGTCACGATTGCCAAGGGGAGCGACGTGATCGAACTCGGCCAGGCCTTGCGGGCACGCATTGCCCAACTACAGGCAGAGTTGCCGCTAGGCATCGAAATCAGCGAAGCGGCCAGCCAGCCGGAAGCGGTCAAGCGCTCGGTCGACGCCTTTGTCCACGCCCTCAGCGAAGCTGTGATCATTGTGCTGCTGGTGACCTTCATCAGCCTCGGCCTGCGTACCGGGCTGGTCGTCGCCATCTCGATTCCGCTGGTGCTGGCCGCCACTTTCCTCGCCATGAATCTGCTCAATGTCGGCCTGCACAAAGTCTCACTCGGCGCGCTGGTGCTCGCCCTCGGCCTGCTTGTCGACGATGCCATCATCGCCGTCGAAATGATGTGGGTGAAAATGGAACAAGGCTGGGAACGCACCCGCGCCGCGTCGTTTGCCTACACCAGCACGGCCGGGCCGATGCTCTCCGGCACGCTGGTCACCGTCGCCGGCTTTATTCCAATTGCGCTGGCCAAGTCGTCGACCGGCGAATACGCCTTTGCCTTTTTCCAGATCAATGCCATCGCCCTGCTCATCTCCTGGCTCGCCGCCGTCATCGCCATTCCCTGGCTGGGCTACAAATTGCTGCCTAATCCGCAGGCGCCGCAAACACCGGGGCTGATCGAAAAGCACCTGCCGCGAGTTGCTCGTCGGCTCGGTCTGCGGGCCGGCGGGCACAAAGCCGACCATGATGTTTATAGCACGCCCTTCTACAACCATTTCCGCCAGTTGGTCGCCTGGTGTGTCCAGCGGCGCTGGCTGGTGATCGGCGTCACCGCGGCGCTATTTGCGCTCTCCATCGTCGGCATGAGCCAGGTGCAGAAGCAGTTTTTCCCGAACTCGACACGGCTCGAACTCAATGTCGAACTCCGCCTGGCTGAGGGCGCTTCGCTCGCCGCCACCGAGGCCGAAGCCAAGCATCTGGAAAACTGGCTGGAAATGGACAACGCCGAATTCGGCCAGTTCGAGCATTACATTACCTACATCGGCGCCGGCTCGCCGCGCTATTACCTGGGCCTCGATCAGCAATTACCGGCCACCAACGTCAGCCAGTTCGTCATCCTGACGCGCGATGTCGATGCCCGCGAAGCCCTCCGCGGTCGACTGATAAAACTGTTCGAAAATGACGCTTTCAACGCTCGCGGCAATGTCAGCCGAATTGAAAACGGGCCGCCAGTCGGCTATCCGGTCCAGTTTCGCGTCTCTGGCGACGACATCGGACAACTCCGCAATATCGCCAACCAGATTGCGGAGGTAATGCGTCAGAACGCCGAAATTTCCAACGTCAATTTCGACTGGCGCGAGCTTTCAAAGGTGATCAATCTCGAAATCGATCAGGACAAAGCCCGCCTGCTTGGCGTTTCCAGCCAGGATATTGCGGCGCTGCTGAATATGTCGCTGAACGGCTATACGGTGAGCCGCTTCCGCGAAGGCGAAAAAAGCATCGACATCGTGCTCCGTGGCGACCGCGAAGAACGCACTCATCTCAGCGCCCTGCCCGACCTCGCCGTACCAACCCGTAGCGGCAAGAGCGTACCGCTCAGCCAGATCGCCCATCTCAAACACACGTTCGAACCCGGCCTGATCTGGCGCCGCGACCGCCAGCCAACCATCACCGTGCGCGGTAATCTCTACGGCAAAATTCAGCCCGCCACCATCGTTGACCGCATCGCCCCCGAAATCAGCAAAATCCGGGCGGCACTACCCGCAGGCTACCGCATCGTCACCGGCGGCTCGGTGGAAGAGTCGAGCAAAGGCTCAAGCTCGGTGATGGCTGGCATTCCTCTCTTTATCCTCGCCGTCGTCACGGTGCTGATGATCCAGTTGCAGAGCGTTTCACGCGTCATCATGGTTTTACTGACCGCGCCGCTCGGCATCATCGGCATCGCGCTATTTCTACTCATCTTCCAGCAGCCTTTCGGCTTCATGGCCTTGCTCGGCACCATCGCGCTATTCGGCATGATCATGCGCAACTCGGTCATTCTGGTCGACCAGATCGAGCAAGACCTGGCCGCCGGCAAGGCCCGCGTCGAGGCCATTGTCGAATCCACCGTGCGCCGTTTCCGGCCGATTGTCCTGACCGCCGCCGCCGCCGTGCTGGCGATGATTCCGTTATCACGCAACGACTTTTTCGGCCCGATGGCCGTCGCCATCATGGGCGGCCTGATTATCGCCACCGGCCTGACCCTGCTCTTCCTGCCCGCACTGTATGCCGCCTGGTACAAGGTTAGTCGGTAGTGGTTAGTCGGTAGTCGGTAGTGGTTAGTCGGTAGTGGTTAGTGGTTAGTGGTTAGTGGTTAGTGGTTAGTGGTTAGCGGTTAGCGGTTAGCGGCTAGCGGTTAGCGGTTAGTAAAAAAGGGCGCCTTGGCGCCCTCAAATATCTACTAATAACTAACCGCTAATAACTAACCGCTAACTAACGTCTAATCCCCGTCAGTTCACGCTGAATCGCCTGAATATTGCGCTCGTGCTGTGCGACGCGGTCCCGATAAGGTGCCAGACGATCCGGTGAGGCGCGCAAGGCTTCCTGATCGCTCAAATCGCGACGCGCCTGCTCCAGGCTACGCTGCTCGCCCGCCAGTTCCTGCTCAAGAATATGCTGGCGATCGTTATCGCGGGCCTTCTGGGTGTCTTCCTGCACACGCGGAAAGCCGGCCGGTGTTGGATTGGCGGCAGCGCCAACGGAGCGGGTACGTGGTGATGGCGGAGGCGGCATTGAAGACTCGGGGCCGCTGACAATTGCCTTGCAGCTTTTTTCCACCCGCGAATTGGAAATCAGCGTGCCACCATTGGCGTCAATACATTTGTAAATCGTCTGCGCCGAAAGCGGCATGGCGACAGCGGCGATTAGCAAGACAAGGGCACTACGCATCATTGTCATTTATCCTTTTAAGCGTTTTAGTTTAACGGACATAGCGCCGCTCCCGACAAAAAGTGGACAAAAAAAGGGCGGGAAAACCCGCCCTTTTCAACCACTATTTTTTGATCAGCAGCTGTAATAAAGGTCAAATTCGACAGGATGAGTCGTCATGCGAACCTTATTGACTTCTTCCATCTTCAACGCAATGTAAGCATCGATCCATTCATTGGAGAACACACCACCACGGGTCAGGAACTCGCGGTCGTTGTCCAGCGCGGCCAGTGCTTCTTCGAGAGAGGCGCAAACGGTCGGGATCTTTGCATCTTCTTCCGGCGGCAGATCGTAAAGATTCTTGTCAGCCGGATCACCCGGGTGAATCTTGTTCTGAATACCATCAAGACCGGCCATCATCAGTGCAGCGAAACACAGGTACGGATTGGCAATCGGATCCGGGAAACGGGTCTCGATACGACGCGCCTTGGTCGAGGCTACGTGCGGGATACGGATGGAAGCAGAACGGTTTTTAGCGGAGTAAGCCAGCTTGACCGGGGCTTCGTAATGCGGCACCAGACGCTTGTAGGAGTTGGTACCCGGGTTGGTAATGGCGTTTAGCGCCTTGGCGTGCTTGATGATGCCGCCGATGTAGAACAGCGCCAATTCGGACAGACCGGCATAGCCGTCACCGGCGAACAGGTTCTTGCCATCTTTCCAGATCGACTGGTGAACGTGCATACCGGAACCGTTGTCGCCAACGATCGGATTCGGCATGAAAGTGGCGGTCTTGCCGTATTG
>JAUYQT010000459.1 GCA_030697085.1 Azonexus sp.
CGCATCGGCCGGGGCAATTTGCCTTTGTCACCTTTGACAACAAGGAAGGCGCGCACCCCTTTACCATCGCCAGCGCCGACCAGGGTAATCGCGTCATCAGCTTTCAGATCAAAGGCCTGGGTGACTACACCAACCGTTTAGCCAACCACCTGCAGCCGGGACAGACGCTGCGCATCGAGGGGCCTTATGGTCGATTCGATATCAATCGCTGCAACCCAAAAGCCCGACAAATCTGGATTGCCGGCGGTATCGGCGTCACACCTTTCCTCGCCTGGCTGGAAGCCATGCAAGCCAATTCGGCGCAAGTACCAACGGCCGAGCTGCATTACTGCACCCGCAACCAAAATACGGATACTTTCGTGCCCCGGCTGGAAACCCTGTGCGCCGCCCTGCCCGGCATACACCTGCAGATTCATGACACCGCGCAAGGCGCTAGCCTCAAGGCAACATCATTGGGTAAAACAGAACGTGCCGAAATCTGGTTCTGCGGCCCAAGTGGATTAGCCGATAGCCTGCGTAAGGGGATTCACGCCCTCGGCTGGCGACCAAGCTTTCATCAGGAGGCTTTTCAAATGCGCTAAACGCTCACCATAAAAAAATAATTTTCATCGGCGAATGGGCTACCGTGCTCATTGCCAACCCACTGACGTAAAGGAGATTGACCCAATGAAACGAAATACTCTGCTCGCTCTTGTTGCATTTCATTTAACGATTACCGCCCCCGCTATGGCGGCGACCGATCACGCATCGCACAGCCACGAACACGGCAGTGCGGTAGCCAGCCTGCAACTGAACGCCGGTCAAAAATGGGAAACGGACGCTGCCTTGCGTCAATCCATGAGCAATATCCGTCAGGCGATGACAGCCTCGTTACATGCGATTCACGAAAACCGCCTGCCCGCAAAAAAATACGATGCGCTGGCGAAAAAAGTGGAGCATGAAGTTGGGGAAATTGTCGCCAACTGCAAGCTGGCGCCAGAGGCAGATGCACAGTTGCATCTGATCGTTGCAGATTTGATGACCGGGGCCGAACAAATGGCCGGCAAAACGAAATCGGTGAAACGTCAGCGCGGCGCCGTTGGCGTTATTGGCGCCCTGGAAAAATACAGCACTTATTTTGAAGACGCGGGGTTCAAGCCAATCACGCATTAAGCGCTTGTCGCAGGGAAAACAAGAACAACAGCAAGCCCTGCGGTCAACCACGAAAATAGGCCAAAAATCAGATCGCACCGCATCAGAATACGGTGTTCTGCGTAAGCACCTTGATGGGCAGATTTGGGAAACTGAAGGCATGAAAAATTCCGCCAATCACCAATTCAGCCCGCTACCGACCTGGCTGGCCAACTTCCGCAAGCAATTGGGCGGTGGAAACGCCAGCCAGATCGAAATCGTCGAAACGCATATCTCATGGTTATTGCTCGACAAGCATTTCGCCTACAAAATCAAAAAACCGATCAAGCTTCCATTTCTCGACTACAGCACCCCCGCTCGGCGCCACTTTTGCTGCGAAGAAGAACTG
>JAUYQT010000485.1 GCA_030697085.1 Azonexus sp.
CATGTTTTCCATGCCGCCCGCGATGGCGCAGTGGGTGAACCCGGCCCAGATTTCCTGGGCGGCACTGACAATTGCCTGAGCACCTGAGCCGCAAACGCGGTTGACGGTCATCGCCGGCACGTCAACCGGCAAGCCGCCGGCCATACCAGCCTGACGGGCGGGATTCATCTTGCTGCCGGCCTGAATCACCTGCCCCATTATTAGAGATTCGACCTTAGCCGGGTCGAGTTGCGAACGACGTAATACCTCAGCAATGACAGTCCCACCCAGAGTTATGGCCGGCGTGGCTTTAAGGCTGCCGCCGTAGGTGCCGATGGCGGTGCGGACGGGGGAACAAACAACGACTTGACGAGTGCTCATGACGATCTCCTTGAATCGGACACTGTGTTCGTAAATGACACGATCACAATACCGG
Organism: Azonexus sp.; assembly: GCA_030697085.1. GTDB lineage: Bacteria > Pseudomonadota > Gammaproteobacteria > Burkholderiales > Rhodocyclaceae > Azonexus. The sequence continues at coordinate 416 of JAUYQT010000485.1, forward strand.
AGACGAATTAATCGTTAAAAAGACGCACCCATTTCAAATATATTGACAATGAAACGCAACCAATCGCTAGGTCAAACGGACATGATCTCAACCGGAAATCGGCGGTCGAGGAGTAAAACCGGCCACGTTGCCACTTTCGTCATAACGTACTTTGCAACCCTGCTCCATCTGCGTTTTAAGCCGCTTGCGAGCCCGTTGAATCCGTGACTTTGCGCCGGACAGGGAAATCCCCAGACGATCAGCCAGTTCCTTTTGTGATCCGCCTTCAATATCGCAGAAGGTGATTGCCAGACGATCCTCATCGGAAAGTTCGGAGAGCACACGGGGCAGACATTGCGTCAAATCATCCACAAAGGGAGGCTGCTCCGGATTCTGGATCGCCAGATCATCTGGTAACACGATGTAGTCACGTGCCACTCGCAAGCGATCAGCCAAGGCGTTGCGGGCGACCTGAAACAGCCACGCACGGGGATTTTCGATCTGGCAGAAACGGCCATCCTGGCGCAATGCCTTGATGAAAACCTCCTGCAGAAGGTCTTCGACATCGTCCTGGTGGCCCATGCGATGCCGCAAATATCCGCGCAGTTCGGCCTCAGTCGCCGACCAGGCCCTGAGCAGACAAGGCGTCGTCATGCCCTACTCCGGCTTGCCACGCAACAATTGCCCCTTCAGAACACAACCGGCGGATACGGTGTTAAACACCGTGCCGTATTTGCGAACATTCTCGTGCAGCAGTTCGAGACGACGATCCGGCTCGTCGGTATCGACCCAGATGGTGTACTCGATCCTGTCCATCTTGGGCGGTGCATCCTGCCGCCAGCCGTGCAGCCGAATCGCCACGTCTCGAAACTCGAATTTGAGGATAGGTGTGACACGCTCGATCCCTTTCAGCATGCATGCAGAAAGGGCTGCCAAGAGCAATTCAGCCGGATTGAAGGCATCCTGGCGACCATCGAGATCGGTATCGAGCTTTACTTCAGCGCATTTACTGGTCGCGATGCTGCCATGTGCCGACAGCCTTTGTGCAAAAACATCGTACTCAAGCATGGCAAATCCTCAAGAAAGTTCGCTTCGTATTCTCAGGCCGCTTCACCTTTGAAGTAACGTTTCTGAAACCACAGCGACAGACTGACCAACGCGATCATTGCCGGCACCTCGACCAGAGGGCCGATGACCGCCGCAAAAGCCGCGCCGGAGTTGATGCCATAGACGGCGATGGCCACGGCAATGGCCAGCTCGAAATTGTTGCTGGCTGCGGTGAACGACAACGTGGTGCATTTTTTGTAGTTCGCCCCGACTTTCTTGCTCATGTAGAACGAGAACAGGAACATGATCACAAAGTAGATCAGCAGCGGAATGGCGATGCGTACCACGTCGAACGGAATGCTGACGATCAACTGCCCCTTGAGGCTGAACATGACGACGATGGTGAACAGCAGCGCGATCAGCGTGATCGGCCCGATCTTTGGCACGAAATGCGTGTGGTACCACTCCTTCGTAACGTAGCGCAGCATGATGACGCGGGTCAGGATGCCGGCAATGCAGGGAATACCGAGGTAGATGAATACACTTTCGGCAATCTGGCCAATCGAGATGTCGACCACCATGCCGGTCAGCCCGAACATCGGCGGCAGCACGGTGACAAAGAACCAGGCGTAGATACTGAAGAACAGCACCTGAAAGATTGAGTTAAAGGCCACCAGCCCGGCGGCGTACTCGGTCGAGCCCTTGGCGATCTCGTTCCAGACAATGACCATGGCGATACAACGGGCCAGGCCGATCAAAATCAAGCCGACCATGTATTCGGGCTTGTCGGGCAGAAAAATGATCGCCAGCGCGAACATCAGGATCGGCCCGATGATCCAGTTTTGCACCAATGACAATCCGAGCACCTTCTTGTCTTTGAAAACGTCAGGCAATTCCTCATAGCGCACCTTGGCGAAGGGCGGGTACATCATCAGGATCAGGCCCAGCGCAATCGGGATATTGGTGGTCCCGACCTGGAATTGATTGATGAAAGCCTCGGTGCCCGGCAGGAAATAACCTAGGCAGATGCCCAACGCCATGGCGGCAAAAATCCAGACCGTCAGGTAACGGTCGAGGAAGGAAAGTTTTTTGGTGACTTCACTCATGATGGATCTCGATCAGGCGGCTACCGGATGGCAATTGGCCAAGGCGCGCAAACGCTCAACCCCAATCGGTTCATCCTGAATCAACGGAACAACGGCATAGCGTACCGCGTGGGTATGGGCAACCAAGTCGATCTGGGCCAATTCATTGACGGCCCGTTGACGCAGTAACGGCGACGACGACTGCACTGCCGCGACGCTGTTGTTGATGATCCACGCCCAGGGCTCGATGCCGGCACGGCGCAAATCTGCCTGCAGGTTGGCTGCTTCGAGGACCGGCGTGGTTTCGGCCAGCGTCGCGATCAGCACCTTGGTCTGCCTGGCATCCTGCAACTGCATCATTGGTGTCGTGTAATGCAGACTTTTGCCACCCTCTTTTCCGCTCATCTGGCGGGCGATTTCGCGGTGATAGGCGCCGGTCGCATCGAGCAGCAACAAGGTATGGCCGGTCGGTGCGGTGTCCATCACGACAAATTTCTTGCTTGCCTCACGGATGACCTTGGAGAAGGCCTGGAAAACGGCAATTTCCTCGGTGCAGGGTGAACGCAGGTCTTCTTCCAGCAGCGCCCTGCCTTGGGCATCCAGCGTTGCCCCTTTACTCTCCAGAACGTGCTGGCGATAACGCTCGGTCTCGGCCTGCGGATCGATACGACTGACCGTCAGATGCTCAAGACTACCGGCCAGGGTTTCCGACAAATGCGCCGCCGGATCGGAGGTGGTCAGATGCACCGGCAAACCGCGGCTCGCCAGTTCGACGGCGACGGCCGCAGCCAGCGTGGTCTTGCCGACCCCGCCCTTGCCCATCAACATGACCAGTCCATGACCATCGGCCGCGATACCATCGACCAGCACCGACAGGCTGGGGACTTCGGGAAGCACCGTGGCGGCAGGAACATCGGAAGTGGCAACGTCGGCATTGGTGAAGAACAATTTTCTGAGTGCATCCAGGCCAACCAGATTGAACGGCTTCAAAGCAACCTGATCAATGGACAGGGCTTTCAAGGCATCCGGAATGTCGAGCAAGGCGACCTGCTCACGCTTGAAGATGGCTTTGGCCAGGAGATCGCCCCCGACAGCCGCCTCGGGCATGACGCCATTGATCACCAGGTATTGCTGT
>JAUYQT010000506.1 GCA_030697085.1 Azonexus sp.
CTGCCTTCGCCGTTTTGAATGTTTCCCAGCGCAAGCACCACTTCTTATGCCGCTACAAAATATCATTCCCGCCGAATACGCCACTCAGCTGGCTGAAAAAGTCACACTGTTTAATCAGGCATTTGCGCCGCTTGGCATCCCTGAGCCTGAAGTGATGTCTTCAGAAGCCTTGCATTACCGCTTGCGCGCAGAGTTTCATATCGTTCATCAAGATAATCGTGTTGATTACGCGATGTTTGGGGCGGCGAATCCGAAGTTGCCGGTGGTGATCGAGAATTTTCCGGTGGCGGTTGAGGCAATTTACGTCGTTATGCCGCGCCTGCGCGAGCAGTTGCAGGCCAGCAATACGCTGAAGGATCGGCTGTTTCAGGTGGATTTTCTCGCTACGCTGAGCGGCGAACTGATGATTACCCTGATTTACCGCCAGCCGATCGGCCCGCGTTGGGAGGCGGCGGCGCAGCGCCTGGCTGGCGAGCTTAAGGTGCAGCTTATCGGCCGCAGCCGAGGGCGGAAACTGGTGGTCGAACGCGACTGGTTGCTGGAAGAGTTTGAACTGAATGGCCGTACTTTGCGCTATCAACAAATCGAGGGCAGCTTCACCCAGCCCAACGGCGGGGTAAACCGGCAAATGCTGGCCTGGGCTTGCCGGCAGGCCAGCGGACTGGGCGGCGACTTGCTCGAACTGTACTGCGGCAATGGCAATTTCACGGTGGCTCTGGCGCCGTATTTTGAGCGCGTGCTGGCTACCGAAGTCGCCAAATCTTCCGTCAAGGCCGCGGAATACAACCTGACGGCTAATGGTGCCGAGAATGTGGCCGTGGTCCGCTTGTCCAGCGAAGAGATCAGCGCGGCGATCGACAAGGCCAAGAAGTTCACTCAGCTACTGGAAGTCGATCTGGATCAGTATCATTTTTCGACGCTGTTCGTTGATCCGCCCCGCAGCGGGCTGGATACCCAAACCCTGGAATTTGCCAGCCGCTTCGAGAACATCATCTACATCTCATGCAACCCGCAAACCCTGCTCGAAAATGTCGTTGCGCTGCAGGCAACGCATGAGATTGCGGCAACTGCGGTGTTCGACCAGTTTCCCTACACGCCGCATCTGGAAAGTGGGCTATTGCTGAAGCGGCGGCAGTGAGAGTTTGCTGCTTAAACCTGGCTGAGTAGTTCCGCCTTTTTGGTCGTGAACTCGCGCTCGGTCAACACCCCTTTTTGGAAGAGATCGGCCAGACGCTCGATTTTGGCAAACACATCGCCATCAAAGGCGGCGGGCGCGGCGAAGGAGGGCGCTTCGGCCAGCGTTTCAGTAAATTGAGGCGGCTGGAATTGTGCGGCCGGCTGCTGCGGGGCGAAACCGTTGAGGCTAATGACTGGCAGGCTGCTGACGTTGACGACGCCGTACTGGCTGTTGAAGGTCATCGAATCATTGCCGCCCTGTTGCTGCGAAACGCCGCCGATTGAATGATCAAGCGTGTCGTAAATTGTTGTCTGGCCATTCAATTCGACGGCCAGCCGGCGCGTTGCGGGGAAGACCGCATAACGCACGTTGTTTTGGCCGCCGGACGAGGAGGGGGCGCCGAGATCGCTCGGCCACCATTGGCCGGAGGCGGCTGTCGAGACGAACAGGCTGCCGCTCGGCGCAGGGTTCGACGACTGATATTGCGACTGACTGGCAACCGGCTGAAAGCTGCCGGGCTGGTTCATCAGTTGGTTTGAAATTTCCACACACAAGCCATCAACCTTGGATTTCAAGCCGTAATTGAACATGTCGCCGACCATGGTCATGCCGCCCATCATCCATTGGCCGGAACCACCGAGATCGGGATGGCTGAATTGCGCCATCGTGCCGTTGCCATTCATCACCGCATAAACCATGTTGACCACGGCATCGCTGCTGACTTGATAGCGCTGCGCCAAATCCTGAATGAACTGCTGACCTTGGGGTGTGAACTGCTGCATCATTTGCTCCCGACTGGTAGGCATGAAAAAGCGAAAAATCGCTGCGCCAGCTCGCGGCGATTCTCTCGTCAAGTGAAGCCGACGGAGGATTGAGGCACCTGCGGTCGACTTCATTTTTACCCGAATTTTCGGGAAATCAGCCTCATTATAGGGGGCAGAAAACCTTGTATTAACGGGCTTTTCAGCAATATTTCAGGATGCGCGGAAATGGTGCAGACGAAGGGCTAAAGGCTCGGGAATGGTGCAAAAAACTGCCCCAAAATCGGGCGAGAATGCAGGTTTTTAGCGCGTCCTTTGCCTGCCAGCAGTTAATTCCGGCCGCGGCCCTTCCACGAAGTCTGGCAGGTTTTCTGGATATAGCGCAAGGCGCGTTCCATGTGGCTGTCGGGCATTTCCGGGTCGAGGTCGGCGAGATGGGTTTCGGCTTCCGGCCGTAGATCTTCCAGCCAGAGATCCTTCAGGTCACCGCGCATCTCATGGGGCGCCTGTGCTTCGATAAAGTCGATCACGGCCGACGATTTGAAACCGGATGTCCTGAATGACTGGATAATTTCCTTGGCCTCCCGTTGCAGCAGACTGGCCTTGGGGGCAAAGCCGGTGGCGACCAGCAGAAAGACCGTGGCAACGACGTTGGAATCATCGCCATCGCCCTTGGTGACGCGGTGCCATTCCTTGGCGACGAGCTGGTCGTATTCCCCAATCGCCTCGCTGACGCTTTCATTGACGAAGTAATCGCCGGCCGCCTCGCCATGTAGCAGCGCATCGGCGCTTTTTTCGTTGACGCGCAGTGCCGGGATAACTTCGCTGACGAAGTGGGTCATCGCATTGCGGGTCGCTGTCTGAAAATCTTCCGGGCCATTGGCGAGGAGGGTGTTCAAGCGGGTTTCATCGAGTTTCGCCGTTTTTTTCCGGGCGGCTTGCAAGAGCTTGGCCAGTCCGGTTCGCCCTGGAATTTCCAGTGCCGCCTCCTTGACGAAAAGGACTAGCAAGGCGCTGCGAATTACCGTGTCGGCGACGACTGAATCCAGATCGTCCTTGCTTAACCCCAGTTGCTTGCCGAGCCAGCAGGCCAGCCCGATCTGGCGCTGGCAGGCAGCCCGCAGTGCCTGTTCATCGCGGTATTGTTTGATCGACAACGGCGAG
>JAUYQT010000523.1 GCA_030697085.1 Azonexus sp.
GAGGCTTTTTCTATGAAAGCTTCAACCAGATGGTATTTTGCGAAGCCATCGGGCAGCAGGTCGAATTTGTACAGGACAACCACTCGAAAAGTGCCAAAAATGTTCTGCGCGGCTTGCATTACCAAGTGCCGCCTAAAGCCCAGGGGAAGTTGGTTCGGGTGGTGCAGGGTGAAGTCTTCGACGTTGCGGTCGATATCAGAAAAAATTCAAATACCTTCGGTCAATGGGATGGGCTCATTCTTAGTGCCAAGAATAAACGGCAGCTTTGGATTCCGCCCGGCTTCGCCCACGGTTTTCTGACGCTGACCGACAATACAGAATTTCTCTATAAAACGACTGATTACTATTCGCCCGACCATGAGTGTTGCATTGCGTGGAATGACCCGGAAATTGGCATCAAATGGCCGTTGACCGCAGCGCCGCAGCTTTCACTAAAGGATCAGCAAGGCGTCGCGTTAAGTCGGGTTTAAATATCGTCAAGTGAGTGAATGGTATGTGTAGATTTACGATACGTTGCTGGACAGTGTGAAGTGAATCTGGTTTCCGGTGCAACAGGGTTTATTGGTGCTCGCCTTTTGGCCGCTTTAACTAATGGTGGTCAAGTTGTCCGCACACTTACTCGAAAGCCGATGGCGACTGCAGAGAGCGTCGTCGCAAATTTAAGTAATAGAGCTGCGTTGACCGCAGCTTGTGGGGGTGTTGACTGTGTTTTTCATTGTGCTGGCTATGCCCATGCTTTTTCTACATTAAGTGTGAATGATTCTGTCATGCATTGGCAGGTTAATTTCGAAGGAACGCGTAATTTGGTGGAAGCGGCGGGGTTGGCAGGAGTAAAGCGTTTCGTTTTTTTGTCTAGTGTGAAGGCGATGGCCGAGCCGGAAGAGTTGTGTGCAGATGAGGATTTTCCCGGTGAGCCGATTGCTGCCTATGGGCAGGCTAAACGGGCAGCAGAAAAGGTGATTCTGGAGGCTGGCCAGCGTTATGGTATGCATGTGGTTAATCTTCGTTTGGCATTGGTCTATGGTTCTCGAGGGCGAGGCAATCTTGAGCGGATGGCTAGGCTGGTTGGGCGAGGAGTGTTTCCCCCGTTGCCGGAAACCGGTAATCATCGTTCCTTAGTGCATGTTGATGATGTGGTTTCGGCAATACGTCTAGTGGCTGTGGATGAGCGTGCCGCAGGCAGGACTTATATTATCGCTAGCCCGGAAGCACCTTCAGGGCGGGGGCTCTTTAATGCTTTGCGTGCAGCGCAAAACTTGCCGCCTTGTACTTGGTCAATGCCGGCATTGATTTTGCATTCAGCGGCACAGTTAGGGGATGGACTTGAGATTTTGCTAAGGCGTCGTATGCCCCTGGATAGTGAGGTGCTGGATCGATTGCTTGGCTCGGCCTGGTATTCGCCAGCGCGGATTGAGCGGGAATTGGGTTGGCGTGCAGGGGTGTCTTTGGTTGATGGGTTGTCCGAAATGCTGCAGAAATGAAACGTTTTTTTGATTTTTGTCTGGCCTTGGCGGCAGCCTTTTTTTTGGCTCTACCCTTAATGATTGTGGCGATCTTGGTCAAGCTCACATCACCAGGGCCGATACTTTATTGGTCTGATCGCGTCGGGTGCGGTAACCATATTTTTAGTATGCCCAAGTTTCGCAGTATGCGCATTGGCACGCCAGCAGTGGCGACGCATCTTTTGCCAGATCCAAATGCCTGTTTGACGCCAATTGGTTCTTTTTTGCGAAAGTCCAGTTTCGATGAATTGCCGCAGTTATGGAGCATTCTGGTTGGTCATATGAGCTTTGTCGGGCCGCGCCCGGCGTTGTTCAATCAGGATGATTTGATTAACCTGCGCACCGAAAATGGTGTTGATCAGCTGCTGCCAGGGTTGACGGGCTGGGCTCAGGTTAACGGACGTGACGAATTGCCGATCCCCGAAAAAGTTCAACTTGATGTAGCGTATTTGAAGCGTCAGTCGTTCTGGTTTGATCTGCAAATTATTTGGCTCACTGCCCTCAAAGTGCTCAGGCGCGATGGTGTTGCACACTAATGCGTATGGACTATTTCCGCTAGGAACGCTATCTCTAGCGGTTACAATCGCTAGCTAATTTCAGGATCAACGCAGCTTTCCCCACATAACCAAGTGACTAAAATCTACCGCTCCTTTATTGTTTTTTTATTTGATCTATCAGCGCTTGTGTTCGCTTGGATTGGCGGATTTTTGCTGCGCTTTAATTTTGACTGGCCTGCGAATTTTGTTTCCATGATGGCTTGGGGGTTGATATTTTTATTGCCCGCCCATGCTGTCGCTTGCCGTATTGCAGGTTTGTATCGTGGTATTTGGATGTTTGCCAGTTTGCCGGACTTAAAACGTGTTTTGCGAGCGGTTGGGCTGTCGACCGTAGCGTTGCTGGTGTTTCTAGTGCTTTACCGCTTTGAGCACCAAGTGGTGCCGCGCTCTTTGCTGGTGCTTTACCCAATGTTGATGATGCTTTACATGGGAGGTGGTCGGGCCGCCTATCGAATGTGGAAAGAGCATCGCTTGTACGGCGGTTTAATTGCTCAGGGTAAGCCCGTGGTAATTGTAGGAGCTGGGCGTGGTGGTGCAATGTTGGTGCGAGAATTGGAGCGCAGTGCCGATTGGCGGGTTGTTTGCCTGGTGGATGACGACCGCAGAAAATGGGGAGGAGAGATTTCCGGGCACTTGGTGGTCGGGGGGGTCGCCGTCTTGCCTGATATTTTGGTCGCTGAAAAAGCCGCACATGTCATTCTGGCGATGCCGTCGGCCGCTGTCGAGGCAAAACGCCTTGCGACCAATCTTGCGGTAGAGGCGGGAGCGCATGTATTTACGGTGCCCGGTCTGGAAGATGTCATGGCGGGGCGGGTTGCCATCACGTCGATTCGGCCCGTAGAAATCGAGGATTTGCTGGGTCGCGAACCGGTGTGGATCGATACGCCGCATGTGGCGGCCCTGGTCGCTGGAAAAACTATTTTGGTGACCGGTGCTGGCGGCTCAATCGGCAGTGAGTTATGCCGCCAACTCGCACGTTTTTCGCCAGCACAGCTGATTCTTTTCGAACAGAGTGAGTTTGCGCTGTACACGTTGGAACAGTGGTTTGTATTGCATATGCCGGAGATCGCATTAGTGGCCTTGGCTGGTGATGTTAAAGATGCGGCGCGCCTGGATGAAGTGTTTGCGGCTTATCACCCGAAAGTAGTATTTCATGCGGCGGCGTACAAGCACGTACCACTGATGGAAGTAGGCAATGCCTGGCAAGCGGTGCGCAATAACGTGATGGGTACCTTGCAGGTAGCTGAAACCGCGAGCCGTTTCGGTGCGGAGCGTTTTGTCCTGATTTCGACCGACAAAGCGGTAAATCCGACCAATGTAATGGGAGCGACCAAACGCCTGGCTGAGATGGTTTGCGAAGCTTTGCATCGCCAGTGTTTAGGAACACAGTTCGGGATGGTGCGTTTTGGCAATGTGTTGGGTAGCACAGGTAGCGTGATCCCCAAGTTTCAGGAGCAAATTGCTCGTGGTGGGCCGGTTACTGTTACTCATCCGGAAATTACCCGCTATTTCATGTCGATTCCCGAAGCGGCTCAACTGGTGCTTCAAGCGGCGGCTATGGGGCGGGGTGGAGAGATATTCGTTCTCGACATGGGCGAACCAGTCAAGATTGTTGATCTTGCAACCAAGATGATTCACCTTTGCGGTTACTCGGAGGGCGATATTCGTATTGAGTTCACCGGTTTGCGACCCGGCGAGAAGCTTTTTGAAGAGCTGTTAGCCGATGCTGAGCAAACTAGCCAGACTTTACACCCCAAGTTGCGCATAGCGCGGGCGCGTCCGGTCGACGACAATTTTTTACCAGATTTGCGTCCTTGGCTTGCCGAGTCATGTCAAAGCGATAGTCAGGTGCGTGAGGGGCTGATGCACTGGGTGCCGGAGTATCGTCCGGCGGTCAATCCTCAGGTGGTTGTTTCGCAAAGGTGACGATATTTCGTGATTTCGCTCAGTTCGCCGCCTGATCGATATCGGCATCGCTAGGGGGCACTCGAGTCAAGGCTGTGAAAACTCGTTCTCATTGGTGCTAGCGCCATGGCGTTGATCTCCGGGGGAATGGTGAGAGAATGTCGTCCCCCGGGGCGGTTGATAACGTTAAGTTTTGTACCAAAATGCCCTGCCAAAGCCTCGCTCACATTGCCCACTATTGATCCTATGGACTATCTAGACCTTCCCCAATTCCTATCCGCCGCCGGTACTGTGCGGCTTCCTGGCTCAAAGAGCATTTCCAATCGCGTCTTGTTGCTGGCTGCTCTGGCCGATGGTGAAACCGAGGTGCGTGATCTGCTGGTTTCCGATGATACGGCACGCATGCTCGAGGCGCTGCAGGCGCTGGGTGTCGGCGTTATGGCTCAGGACGGGGGGAGCTGGTTAATCAAAGGCTGCGCCGGCAATTTCCCGGTCAAGCAAGCCGAGCTTTTCCTCGGTAATGCCGGTACCGCTTTCCGCCCTCTGACGGCAGCGCTGGCGCTGGCTGGTGGTGATTATGTGCTGAAAGGCGTTGCCCGGATGCACGAACGACCGATTGGCGATTTGGTCGATGGTCTGCGGCAAATCGGATCGGATGTCACTTATCTTGGTAATGAAGGCTTTCCACCTTTGCATCTCAAGCCAGCCAAAATTAGGCCGGACGGGGTCGTCAAGGTGCGTGGTGATGTCTCCAGCCAGTTTTTAACTGGTTTGCTGATGGCGCTGCCGCTGACTGGCGAGGCGG
>JAUYQT010000649.1 GCA_030697085.1 Azonexus sp.
CATCTGTGTAGCGGCCTTTCGACAGGTGTGTTAGCGCTTGATTAGCCCAAGTATCGCGTCGGCGAGTACGGTTGGATCTTCGGCGCCGATGATGAGATGTTGGCGGTTCAAAATAAAGCAGAGCTAGAGGCTTGATGATGAAAAAGCGAAACCTGTTTGCGGAGATTGCCGAGGGCTTTGATGTCTTGGCTGACGAGCGCACCGGCAAGCAGACGCTGCGCATGCACAAGGTTGAGGTTCAGCCATTGACGGATGAACTGGTAGCACTGGCCTACACGGATTTGCAATCTGGTGACTAACCACTTTGTGGTCGCAAACCACAGGGAGACGGCAACCGGAATCATCATCCGGGACTCTACCAACGGCCCCTGACCCTCTGCTCCCAAAGCAGATGCGTTGCGAACGATAGGTTATCAAAGTACCTTGATAAATATCTAAGTTAATATATAATCGGACAATGAAAGAACTTTTCTTTGAGGGTGATAGTCTGGATGATCTTGCCAATTTTCCGCTTGAGGCTCGGCGTGCTGCTGGCTTTGATTTGTGGCAAGTGCAGTGCGGTCTAATGCCTTCAGACTGGAAACCGATGTTGACTGTAGGGCAGGGCGCTTACGAAATCCGCATCAAGATACAAGGTGAGTGGCGGATTATCTATGTGGCGAAGTTTGCCGATGGTGTACATGTACTTCATGCCTTCCAGAAGAAAACGAAACAGACGCGGAAAGAGGATATTGATCTAGCCGGGAAGCGCTACCGGGATTTAGGAGTTAGACGATGAACAACGAAATCACTCAATCTACGCCATCAAGCGGCAATGTCTTTATCGACCTTGGCTTTCCTCCAGAAGAAGCAGCGTTGATGGCTATGCGCTCTGAGTTGATGGCTAGTTTGCGGCTACGTATCGCTGAAAACAACTGGACTCAGGCACAGGCTGCGGATGTGTTGCGCATCGGTCAGTCGCGCGTTTCGGATCTGGTGCGCGGTAAGTGGGATAAATTCAGTCTTGATATGTTAGTGACCCTGGCAACAAGAGCAGGTAAGCGTTGCTCGCTGGTTGTTGCTTAAGCAGTGAAATATGAATTGGTCCAGTTGAATAAATTGCTATCCATGTTGCGAAATGTTGTCTAGCGGCATGATTTTGAGTAGCCCAGTGAGTAGCTTGAAAGCTTGAGCAATAATGAAATCATTGCAGCACAACGTGTAGCGGTTAGCTGCTGTACTACCAGTATGTAAAGTATTGGTTTCTTATGTATCTTTGCAAGATGCATAAGACCCTTGAAGGCCCGGTAAATCCGGGCTTTTCTTTTGATGTGCTGTGCTGTGCTGTGCTGCGCATCTGTGTAGCGGCCTTTCGACAGGTGTGTTAGCGCTTGATTAGCCCAAGTATCGCGTCGGCGAGTACGGTTGGATCTTCGGCGCCGATGATGAGATGTTGGCGGTTCAAAATAAAGCTGGGCACCATGCGGATACCTATTTCGCGAATCAGGTGTTCGTCTTCTTTTATGCTGTCGCTGTCTTTATCCGAACGAAGGTAGGCCTCCACTTCATTCAGTGGATTGCCAGGCGTTTGAGCAGCATTGACTGAGGCGTTCTGTTGAAAGCCGCCAAGCCAGAAAAGTCAGGCAATCCTCGTGATTTCGGGAGGTTTTTAGCGCTGATGGTCTTTCATGGCGCGCGCTGCTTCCCGCTTGCCCGATTTTTCCTGCTCATCCTGACGCTTGTCGTATTGTTTTTTACCCTTGGCCAGGCCGATTTCGAGTTTGATCCGGCCGCGCACGTAGTGCAGGTCGATCGGCACCAGGGCATAGCCTGAGCGCTCGACTTTGCCGATCAGCTTCATGATCTCTTTGCTATGCAGCAGTAGTTTTCGAGTGCGGATGGGATCGTGCTGGTTATGCGTTGATGCCATCGCCAATGGGGAAATATGCATGCCAATCAGGAACAACTCGCCATTTTTGATGATGACGTAGGATTCCTTGATGTTCATCCGGCCGGCGCGAATCGCCTTGACTTCCCAGCCTTCAAGAACAATACCGGCCTCATACTTCTCTTCAACGAAGTAGTCGTGAAAGGCTTTTTTGTTGACCGTGATGCTCATGCCGCTACTGATCCATTAAAATTATCATTTTACAGGATACAGGAACGCTGCTGCCGTATGGCTCTGGTTGAAAAAACAGTACTGATCGAGCAATCCGCTGAACGCATGTTCGAACTGGTGGATCGTTGCGAGGATTATCCGGCCTTTTTGCCCTGGTGTAGCAATACCGAGCTCAAGTTCCGCGACCCACTTAAAACTGTGGCAACGCTGCACATCAATTATCACGCGGTCAAATCCTGCTTCACGACGGAAAATCTCAAGGAGTATCCGCAACTGATGAAAATCCGTTTGGTTGATGGCCCGTTTCGCCGGCTGGAAGGTTCGTGGCACTTTAAAGCACTGGCTGAGAATGCCTGCAAAATCGAATTTCAGTTGCATTACGAATTTTCCAGCAAACTATTTGAAAAGGTCATTGGCCCGGTTTTTAATCACATTGCAAACTCTTTCGTCGATGCCTTTGTGCATCGCGCGACACAAGTTTATGGAGCCAGTCATGGCTGAAATGGTCAATATAGAAGTGTGCTATGCCTTGCCGGAAAAGCAGGAGCTGGTTCGTGTCCGGTTAGCGCAGGGGGCGACGTTGGTACAGGCCCTTGATGCCTCGGGTTTGCTCCAGAAGTACCCGGAAATTGATTTGAAAAAAAACAAGTTTGGCGTTTTTGCCAAGCTGTCCAAGCCGGACAGTATTTTGCGTGATCGTGACCGGGTAGAAATTTACCGGCCATTGATTGCCGACCCAAAGGAGGTTCGTAAGCAACGGGCGGCCGAGGGGAAGGTTATGAAAAAAGGCGCCGGGGATACTGATGCCATCGAGGCTTGAACGAAGGCTGTTGATCTAATTGCAGGTTTCCGCCATGAAGCGACGGGCGCGTTCCATTTCCTGACTACGTAGGCTGGTATCCATTATTTTCCGTTCGCCTTTTTCGTCAAGGATGGCCATCGGTTGATCAGACTCCAGCGTGGCAAGGTTGCGGCGGGCGCGATCGCAGTTTTCACGCTTTTCAGCACTGGCTGTTTGTTCCTTGGCCTCCTTTTCTGCTTTTTCCTTAGCTTCCTGCTGGCGTTTTTTGAATTCCAGATTTTTTTCCACAGTAGTTTTCGGTGCCTCAATCTGTTTTTCTGCCAATGTTTCGCCGTCAACTGGCTGTGCTTGCATGCTGCCGATTGCGCGGGGTGCCGGGGTTGTCCGAGGTGGTGCGGTATCGGAAATTACGGTTCGGCCAGTGCTATCTTTCCACTGATAAGTTTGTGCATGGGCTGAAACGACTGCTGCGGTCGACGCGATTACAAGGGCAAAAATGAGGTCCGGTTTCATGGTCGTCAGGGTTTCCGTAGGTTTTCTGTATAATACGATTTTGAGACCTTGGATTAAAGGCCATGCGAATTTTGCAAAAAGCCCTGACGTTTGATGACGTCCTACTTGTCCCCGCCCACTCCCAGATTCTTCCGCGCGACGCCAGCTTGGCGACCCGGCTGACTCGCAACATTACCCTGAACATGCCGCTGCTTTCCGCCGCCATGGATACCGTGACTGAAGGTCGTCTCGCCATCGCGCTGGCTCAGGAAGGTGGCATCGGTATCATCCACAAAAACCTTTCACCCAAGGCGCAGGCGGCCGAAGTCGCCAAGGTCAAGCGCTTTGAGTCTGGCATTCTGCGTGATCCGATCACCGTATCGCCAATGATGACGGTGCGTGATGTTATTGAAATTACTCGCCAGCATCGCATTTCCGGCCTGCCGGTGATCGATAAGGCCGGCAAGGTCGTCGGCATTGTCACCAACCGCGACCTGCGCTTTGAAACCAACCTCGACCAGCCGGTCAAGTTGATCATGACGCCGCGCAAGCGCCTGGTGACGGTGAATGAAGAGGCCAGCGTCGAGGATGCGCAGGAGTTGATCCGCAAACACCGCCTTGAGCGCGTGCTGGTCATCGACAGTGAATATCATCTGCGCGGCCTGATCACCGTCAAGGATATTCTCAAATCCACCGAACACCCGCTGGCCAACAAGGACAGTTCCGGTCATCTGCGGGCCGGCGCTGCCGTCGGCACTGGTGCCGGTACCGAAGAGCGCGTTGAGTTGCTGGCTGAGGCCGGCATTGACGTGATCATCGTTGATACGGCGCACGGTCACTCGCAGGGCGTGCTTGATCGCGTTAAATGGATCAAGAAAAATTTCCCGCAGATTGAAGTCATCGGCGGCAACATCGCGACAGCCAGTGCAGCTCTCGCCTTGGTTGATCATGGTGCGGACGCAGTCAAGGTTGGCATCGGCCCCGGCTCTATCTGCACGACGCGTATCGTCGCCGGTGTCGGCGTGCCGCAGATCACCGCCATCCAGAATGTCTCGGAAGCCCTCAAGGGTTCAGGCGTGCCGATGATCGCCGACGGCGGCATCCGCTATTCCGGCGATATCGCCAAGGCGATTGCAGCCGGCGCCGATACCGTGATGCTTGGTGGTTTGTTCGCCGGTACCGAAGAAGCGCCGGGCGAGGTTGAACTGTTCCAGGGCCGCTCCTACAAGTCCTACCGTGGCATGGGCTCATTGGGCGCCATGCAGGCGGGGTCTTCGGATCGTTATTTCCAGGACGCAACGGCCAATGTCGACAAATTCGTGCCGGAAGGCATCGAAGGCCGCGTGCCTTACAAGGGCTCGGTGCTGGCGGTGATTCATCAGTTGATGGGCGGTCTGCGCTCCTCGATGGGCTATCTCGGCTGCGCGACGATTGCCCAGATGCACGATGAAGCCTGTTTCGTCGAGATCACCTCGGCCGGTATCCGCGAATCTCACGTTCACGACGTGCAGATCACCAAGGAAGCGCCGAATTACCACGTCGAATGATCGATAGCCGTCGCCTGCTTCCTGTTTTGATGGATAAAATTGGGTGCCCGCAAGTTTGATCGCTGACAGGTGCCGGATTTTTCCGGCACCTTTTTCTTTTTCCGCTGAAATTACAGTCCACCATGTCCCATCAAAAAATCCTCATTCTTGATTTCGGTTCCCAGGTCAGTCAGTTGATCGCCCGCCGTGTGCGCGAGCAACAGGTCTATTGCGAACTGCATCCTTTTGATGTCTCGGAAGAATTCATTCGCAACTTCCAGCCGAACGGCATCATTCTTTCCGGCGGTCCGAATTCGGTCTATGAGTCGCTCGACTGGAAAGCACCGCAGGCGGTTTTCGAACTGGGCGTCCCGGTGCTTGGCATCTGCTACGGCATGCAGACCATGGCGCAGCAACTGGGCGGCAAGGTGGAAAGCTCCGGCAAGCGCGAGTTTGGTTTTGCCGAAGTCCGCGCCCGCGGTCATTCAAAGTTCTTCAACAACATTCAGGATCGCAGCAATGCCGAAGGGCATGGCTTGCTCGAAGTATGGATGAGCCACGGCGACAAGGTTACCGAACTGCCGGCCGGTTTCAAGGTCATCGGCAGTAGCGAGTCTTGCCCGGTGGCGGCGATGGCTGATGAAGAACGTGGTTTCTACGCCGTCCAGTTCCACCCGGAAGTGACGCACACGCTGAAGGGCAAGGAAATGATTGCCCGCTTCGTGCATGACATCTGTGGTTGTGGCCGCGACTGGAACATGCCGGATTACGTCAATGAAGCCATCGCCAAGGTGCGTGCCCAGGTGGGTAAGGACGAGGTGATTCTCGGCCTGTCCGGCGGCGTCGATTCGTCCGTCGTTGCAGCGCTGCTGCACAAGGCGATTGGCAATCAACTGACTTGCGTTTTCGTTGATAACGGCTTGTTGCGTCTCAATGAAGGCGCGCAGGTGATGGAAACTTTCGCCCGCAATCTCGGCGTCAAGGTCATCCATGTCGATGCGACCGAACAGTTCATGGGCCATCTGAAGGGCGTTTCCGATCCGGAAGCCAAGCGCAAGATCATCGGCCGCGAGTTCGTTGAAGTCTTCCAGGCCGAAGCCGCCAAGCTGCCCAACGCCAAATGGCTGGCTCAAGGCACAATCTACCCTGATGTCATTGAATCGGCCGGTGCCAAAACCGGCAAGGCACACGCCATCAAAAGTCACCACAACGTCGGCGGCCTGCCGGAAACGTTGAACCTCAAATTGCTTGAGCCCTTGCGCGAATTGTTCAAGGACGAAGTCCGTGAATTGGGCGTTGCCCTCGGTCTGCCGCATGAAATGGTCTATCGCCACCCGTTCCCCGGTCCTGGCCTGGGCGTGCGCATTCTCGGCGAGGTGAAACACGAGTTTGCTGAACTGCTGCGCCGCGCCGATGCAATTTTCATCGACGAACTGCGGGCTGCCGATTGGTATGACAAGACCAGCCAGGCGTTTGTCGTCTTCCTGCCGGTAAAGAGCGTTGGCGTGATGGGCGATGGCCGTACCTACGAATACGTCGTTGCCTTGCGTGCCGTGCAGACGCAGGATTTCATGACGGCGCATTGGGCCGAGCTGCCGCACTCGCTGCTCGGTAAGGTCTCGAACCGGATTATTAATGAAGTGCGGGGCATTAACCGAGTTGTTTATGATATTTCCGGTAAGCCGCCAGCAACGATTGAGTGGGAGTAAATTGGCTTCGTTTCAGGACATCCCAAGGTGTTCCAGTTTTGCTTGAAAAGCTTGTCCTGACAACAGGTTAGCGTGTCACACGGTTTCACACTGCCTCACACAAGCCCGCCGATTTTGAGGTATCAGTGAACAGGTCCTTCAACTACCGCAGTTGATACCGTCAAATGGTCTGACGGTATCAGTTTTGAGGAAAAAGATACTTACTAACAAGCAGTTAAGGACGCTGAAGGCAGCTGACAAGGTTTACAAGGCGCCGACCAGCAAGGTCTCTACGTAACGGTTCTGCGTACGGGGAACATCAGCTTTTGCTACGACTACCGGTTGAATGGCCGGCGAGAGACTCTTGTAATCGGCCAGTACGATCCGGGTCTCGCAGCCAAGAATCCGCGAGAGGTGTCGACCCTGGAGTACGGTATATCGGTGTCGCTTGCCGAGGCGCGCCAACTCCTGGCGAATGCGCGAAGAGCCATCGAACAGGGTGACAGCCCGTTCCGTGCGAAGGTTGAAAAACGGATCGAAGCCAACGAGGGAATGACGTTCGGGAACGGGTTGAAAAGTATTTTGCCGAAGCCAAGCTGGCAGAGTCGACGCGTGCGATGCGGAGGACCATCTACGATCGCAACCTGGCCACGGAGTTCGGTCGTCTAAAGTTGGAAGAAATTACGCTGTCGTGTTTGCTGGCGAGGTGCGAAAAAATCAAGGAACGTGGTGCGCCAGCACCGGCGGTTCAGTCGCGGGACATCGTGCTTCAGATCTTCCGTTTTATTCAGGCGAGAGGGTTGAGGATCGAGAACCCCGCAGAAGCGATTCGCCCAAGTGCCATTGCAACCTTCGAGGTCAGGGACCGGGCGCTTTCTCCGGAAGAAATCCACAAGTTCTTCAGTCTCATCCGCAGCCACGCTACGCCTCGCAGTCAAGTTCATGTTGTTGACGATGGTGAGAAAGAGTGAGTTCACCCAAGTCAAGTGGGATGAGGTCAATTTCGAAACCGGTGTGTGGATGATCCTATTTCCGGCAGTTGAGAAGGGACAGATTAGCCTTGAGCTAGACTGGGAGATAGTTTCAACGGATATATCGAGGTCACCAGATGGGTGAAGCA
>JAUYQT010000308.1 GCA_030697085.1 Azonexus sp.
CGCGTTCGGAGGCGGCGTCTTCCTTCGGCGACGACCGCGTCTTCGTCGAGAAATTCATCGTCAATCCGCGCCACATCGAAATTCAGGTGCTCGGCGATGCCCATGGCAATACGGTTTATCTGCATGAGCGCGAATGTTCCATCCAGCGCCGGCACCAGAAAGTGATCGAAGAGGCGCCGAGCCCCTTCCTTGACCCGGCAACCCGCAAAGCGATGGGCGAACAGGCGGTGGCGCTGGCCAAGGCAGTGAATTACGAATCAGCCGGCACGGTTGAATTCGTCGTTGGCGCTGACAAGTCGTTCTACTTCCTCGAAATGAATACCCGTCTGCAGGTTGAGCATCCGGTCACCGAACTGATCACCGGTATCGATCTGGTCGAGCAGATGATCCGTGTTGCCGCTGGCGAAAAGCTGTCCTTTACGCAGGCCGATATCAAGCTTGAGGGCTGGGCGATGGAATGCCGGATCAATGCCGAAGACCCGTTCCGCGGCTTCCTGCCGTCGACCGGCCGTCTGGTCAAATTCCAGCCGCCACTCGAAACCACCGATGCCAGCGGCACCACACGCGTTGATACCGGCGTCTATGACGGTGGCGAAATTTCGATGTTCTACGACTCGATGATTGCCAAGCTGATCGTGCATGGCAAGGATCGAGCTAGCGCCATCAATCGCATGCGTGATGCGCTGAACGCCTTCGTGATTCGCGGTATTTCCTCGAACATTCCGTTCCAGGCCGCGCTGATGCAGCACCCGCGCTTCCACTCGGGCAACTTCAACACCGGTTTTATCGCCGAGGAATATCCGCAGGGCTTCGATGCGTCGATGGTGCCGCACGACAATCCTGCCTTGCTGGTTTCAGTGGCAGCTTATGTCTATCGTTCCTTCACCGATCGTTCGGCGTCTGTCTCCGGCCAGTTGCAAGGCCACGAGCGGATCGTTGGCGACAAATGGTCGGTTGTTCGTCTGAACCCAAAGGGCAATGAGCAGCATCTGGTGACAGCACGGCCGATTCCCGGCGGCTACTTCGTCGAATATCAGGGCGAAAAATACGAGCTTGTTTCCAACTGGAAGCTGGGTGATTCGCTGTTCAACGGCACCTGCAATGGCGAACCATTCACCTTGCAGATTGAGCGCCACAAGACCAAGTACAGCCTGTTCCATTGGGGAACGCGCGCTGATTTCATGGTAATGAGTGCGCGTGCCGCAGAATTGCTCGCACTGATGCCGGAAAAAATGGCGCCGGATCTCTCGAAATTCCTGCTTTCCCCGATGCCGGGGCTGCTCCGCGAAGTCGCGGTGAGCGTCGGCCAGGAGATCAAAGCGGGCGAGAAACTCGCAGTCATCGAAGCCATGAAAATGGAAAACATCCTCAAGGCCGACCAGGATTGCACCGTCAAGAAAATTTCAGCGGCGGCGGGCGAAAGCCTGACGGTCGATCAGGTCATCATCGAATTCGAGTAATTGAATTTAGCCGCTGATTTTCAAGCAAAATCAGCGGTTGACCGTAGCTTCGATGGTGGCAGCGCCAGCCCTGGTTTTGCCAATCGCAGCCCTCAAGGCCTGTCTCCGGACAGGCCTTTTTACTTCTATGCCGGTCGGCAGGCGTAAAGCACAAAGTCCATACCGCGCTCCAGCACCTCGGTTGGGAGCAAGTGTTTGATTGGGCTGTCTTCAAGCGTACAGGGCTGATTAATCCGCAGCCCCGCACCGGCCGGAACAATCAGGGACAACTCAGCAGCATCCCGAAGCAAAAAAGCAGGCATTCTGGCTTCGCCTTGCTTCATCCAGCCCGTCTCAATGATTCCTTCAAACCACAACAAATTGGCCGCCAGCGTCCCCGCAGCGGTGCTTTGCAGGCCAAGCATTACGCCAAGCTGCGGTGTACCGCGCCGACGCGAAGCAATCAGGCACGGCGAGAGACGGCGGGCAGCAGCTTGCCCGGCGGGACGAACGGCCTTGCCATCAACCAGACTCCAGATTTCTCCCGGAACATTCAGCGCCTTGACCGCGGTCGGCATCTGCGAGAGTCGGTCAAAGCCGAACATGGCCATCCGCCGATGGGCCAGCGAGGCGCTCTTGGCGTCGAGACCGGCGGTCGGATTAAGCGACTCGCCACGGATAACTGCATAAGCATTTTCACAGCCAAAGCTCAGTTCAATTTCGCCCACCTCGGTGGACGCCGGGGGCTGAGGCAAGCGCAAACTGGCATTCAGCGCCCCGAGCAAACGAATGCACGCGGCGGCAGAGAGTTCCCGTCCCAGTTTGAGTGCTTCTGGCGACTCACCGGCTTTGAGTGCTTCGAGACGCTGACGACTTTTACGCACCAGAGAACGGACATCGAGCCAGCGCGGTACGCTTTTCGGCAACGGCTGGGCGGCGAGCCTGTTGAGATCGACCAAGCGGCTTTTCGGATCGTCGTCACCACTGACTTGAAACGTACAAAGCTCTCGCCAGCGGCTGATCGCGCGGTTGGCAACAACAAGCTGGCTGGCGCTCAGTCGATAGGGATCGAGCAGTCGGAGCAAAAAGGCCCAGACCAGATGGCCGGCAATATTGGCCTTGCCGAGATGCGGGAAATCCGGGTCAGGCAAGGCTTGATTCAGAACGTCGCTTTGGGTCGCCTGATCGAGCACGGCAAACAGGAGTTGGTCGAGAAAGGCGGGACATTCCCGCGCCGCCTGAAAATAGCAATATTCGGCCAGCCGGAAGGCGCAAGCAGCGCGGTTGAGGGGCAAGGCCTGTTCCGATGATGGCAAATCGGGCGCCCGACGCAGGTAGGCGATGCCAAGCCGCGTCCAGAATTGCTGCGCCAATTCAAAATTTCGCTCATCCTCGGCCGGCAACGGGATGGCTTTACGCGTAAACCGGGGCTCGACGGCTTCCAGTGACGGAATGGCGGCGCTTCGCAGCACGTTGAGCAGCGCAATGGCCACTACTGCGGGCTGTTCT
Organism: Azonexus sp.; assembly: GCA_030697085.1. Taxonomy (GTDB): domain Bacteria; phylum Pseudomonadota; class Gammaproteobacteria; order Burkholderiales; family Rhodocyclaceae; genus Azonexus. The sequence continues at coordinate 2,949 of JAUYQT010000308.1, forward strand.
GCCGTAGCATCAATCGCCTCAATCTGCAGCGTTAATGCTGCCAACATGTGGGCCGACTGGGCCTGCGGCTGGGTGGCCAGCCAGGCGCGGGCCGAATTCACATCGGAAAAGACCGGAGCGATACTTTGGCGTGTTTCGGGTAGAGATACGAAGTGCATGGGCCCTCCGATCAAGGTATCCTGAACCAATGAGTGGATTTGAAAATTACGATCATGAACTGGCCGAACTCGATCACGAGATTCGTCATTATGCCGCCATCTGCGGCATCAATCTCGCTAAGCGTTACGAGATTGACGCCTGCCTGAAAAAACCGCATGACAGTTGGAGCGACGACAAAGCACGTGAGAACCTGCGGGGTTTGTTGATCCTGCGCATCAAGGTCGAGACGGAAATGATCCAGCTCGGCTTTTCGCCACCGCCGCTCATACCGCCTCTCCCGGCCGATAGCTGATCAGCCGTCGGCGTTGATCCGCTTGATCAGGGTTTGCAAGGTGTTTGCTGCCTGATCATTGGCGACCTGACAAGTACCCGCTGCCTGATGCCCGCCACCGCCAAATTCGAGCATCAATTCGCCAACATTGGTTTTGCTGCCCCGGTCGAGAATGGACTTGCCGGTCGCGAATACGGTATTTTGCTTCTGCACACCCCAGAGAATGTGGATGGAAATATTGGTCTGCGGGAAGAGGGCGTAAATCATGAAACGGTTGGTTGCCCAGATCGTTTCTTCGTCGCGCAGATCGAGCACAGCAAGATTATTGTGCACGGTCGTACACCGTAGCAACTGCTCCTTGGCCTTCTCAGCCTGCTCAAAATACAGCTCAACACGCTCTTTAACATCAGCGAGCTCAAGAATTTCGTCGATATTGTGGTTACGGCAGTACTTGATCAAATCCATCATCAGCGTGTAGTTGCTGATCCGGAAGTCACGGAAACGACCCAGGCCGGTACGCGCATCCATCAAATAATTGAGCAGCACCCAACCCGTGGGATCAAGAATTTCATCGCGGCTGAATTGCGCCGAATCCGCCTTGTCGACTGCGTCCATCATGTCATCGGCAATGGTCGGGAAATTGGCTTTACCGCCGTAGTAGTTGTAAACAACGCGGGCTGCGGATGGCGCGTCCGATTCAATAATGTGGTTTTTACGCTCACCGGTGTTGCGAATGGTTTC
>JAUYQT010000706.1 GCA_030697085.1 Azonexus sp.
TGCTTCACCCATCTGGTGACCTCGATATATCCGTTGAAACTATCTCCCAGTCTAGCTCAAGGCTAATCTGTCCCTTCTCAACTGCCGGAAATAGGATCACTTGAACATTGGGCAATATCGGATCGAGGGCAGCGCGAACCCCATCCGGCGGCCAAATAGCCGGGTTATTTCTTTAGCCGCCTTCAAAAGCGGCGATTAGATACAGTGCCGATTGAGCGATCACTTCTTCGCCTCATTCGCGACATCCTTAATTTTCTCCCCCACCTTTTCGATCTGCTGGCCGGCTTTCTCGACACCTTGATCAATCTCCTTGCCCGCCTTTTGGGCCGGACCTTCGGGCTGGCAAGCAGCCAAGCCGAGGATCAGCGCACTGGCAAGTAACCCGGCAAAAGCATTTTTACGATAATTCATCATGTCCATCTCCTTGAAAATCGAAAGCCGTTAATGGCGCTCGCTGTCCAGAACTTTCGTCCAATGGAGAATATTAAGACCCGGCTCAAATTACATCTGTTCGTTAGCGAACATAGAAAAGCCAGAAAATCCGAAATCCAATGCCGAGCAGAACAAGCTTTTTTCAGATAAACCCAAGCCGGACAAGCCGAAAAACCAAGGGCTTCAACGCAAGGCGCGGCGGTAGCTCTGCCTTCAACCGAGATTAACAGGATAAAAGCCCCAACAAAAAGCCCGCGAAATTCGCGGGCTTTTTGTTGGGCTGACGAAAAAATCAGGGGCGTTTGTTGCCAGTGAGCTTTTCGTACTTCACCCAAAGCAGTTCTTCGGTTTCAACGTGGTTCGGGTCCTTCGGAATGCAATCGACCGGACAGACCTGCACACATTGCGGTTCGTCGTAGTGACCGACACATTCGGTGCACTTGTTGGGGTCGATCACATAGATCTCTTCCCCCTGGGAGATTGCCTCATTCGGGCACTCCGGTTCGCAGACGTCGCAGTTGATGCATTCGTCGGTGATGATCAGAGACATAGCTGTTCTTCCTCTCTCAATTAACTAAAGTTTTCGCCCGCAGGCGATTTTGGACACAAGGCTGGACAAATTTGCTGACATCGCCCCCGAAGCGCGCAATTTCGCGGACCATGGTGGCGGAGATAAACATGTATTGCTCACCGGGCGTCAAAAACACCGTTTCGACCTCGGGATAAACGCTTCGGTTCATACCGGCCATCTGAAATTCGTATTCAAAATCAGAGATGGCGCGCAAACCACGGACGACGACTTTGGCGCCACGTTCGTGCACGAAGTCCATCAGCAGCGTGTTGAAGCCGACAATTTCGACATTTTTAACATCGGCCAGAATCTCCTGCGCCATTGCTACCCGCTCGGTCAGCGAGAAGCGCGGCTGCTTCGACGGGCTTTCGGCAATCGCCAGAATGAGCTTGTCGAACAGGCTGGCGGCACGCCGCACCAGATCTTCGTGGCCGAGCGTAATGGGGTCAAAAGTGCCAGGATAAATCGCTACGCGATGATCAAGTTTCTTCAAGCTGTCTGCCGCCGCAATAAGTGAAAATGGACTTCCCCCGCCCGGCCGTGACGCACGGTGCGCCACTCGCCAAGCGATTCGATTTCTTGTTCTGCTTCGACATAAAGCGCCGCATCTTCATTCAGAACACCGGGAAGAAGTGGCTCCAGGCGGGGAATCCAGCCTTTTTTGTAGGGTGGATCGAGGAAGATCAGATCGAACTTTGCTTGCGTCGAGGCCAAATATTGTAGCGCATCCCGGCGGACGATCTCTATCTCCGGCGGATTTTGCAGCATTTCGGCGTTTTCCCGCAGCGTTGCAATAACGCGTGGCGTCGTTTCAACCATCACCACACGCGCCGCGCCGCGTGAGGCTGCCTCAAAGCCGAGTGCCCCGCTGCCGGCGAAAAGATCGAGGCAATGCCAGCCGTCAAGTTCCTGCCCAAGCCAGTTGAACAGCGTTTCGCGGACGCGGTCCGGCGTCGGGCGCAGGCCTTCGCTATCGGGAAACTTGAGGACACGGCGACGAAACTGGCCGCCGATGATGCGAACCGAGTTCAATCTGCGGCCACCGTCACGGTAATCAGATCAGCCGGGCGAACATGGCGCGAAAAAGCCTGCTTTATCGCGTCGACCGTGACCGCCTGAATGTTCGCCTGGTATTGATCCAGATAATCGAGCGGCAAGCCGTAAAAGCCAATCGCCGCCGTGTTGTCGAGCAGCTTTTTATTGCTGTCGAGGCGAAGCGGGAAGCTGCCGGTGAGGTTGGCTTTGGCCGCCGTCAGCTCTTCTTCACTTGGGCCATCCGTGACGAAATCATCAAGCACCTGTCGCGCCACCTTGATGGCATCATTGGCTTGCGAGCGCTTGGTTTGCAGGCCGATCTGGAACGGGCCGCTCTGCTTGAGCGGGGCGAAATAACTATAGACACTGTAGGCATAGCCGCGCTTGTCGCGCACTTCCTTCATCAGGCGCGAGACAAAGCCGCCACCGCCCAGCGTGTAGTTGCCAACCAGCAAAGGGAAGTAGTCGGCATGGCCGCGTTCAATCGCCGGCAAACCAATGTAGACGTGCGCCTGACTGGCCGGATGCGGCAATTGGGTGAGGCTGCCTTTCGGCGCCACTGGCGGCACGGGCAAGCTGGCCGCAACCCCCTTGGGCAAACCGAGCGCAATCGCCTCGGCAATGCTCTCCGCCTCGGCGCGCGAAATATCACCGACCAGCGTGATACTGGCATTGGTGGCGTTGTAATAGCGGGCGTAAAAGCCAGCCAGATCGTCGCGGCTCAGTGTCGCCACGCTCTCCGGCGTCGCCTGTTGGCCGTAGGGGTGGTTCGGATACATGGCGCGCCAGAAGGCCTTGCCGGCAATGCTGTCCGGGCGGGTCATTGCGTCTTACAAGCCGGCTATGGTGCGCGCTTTTTCACGCTCGAGAATGGCCGCGTCAAAATGTGGCTGATGCAGCACAGCGCGCAAGATATCCAGCGCCGGCTCACGCTTGTCTTGGGTCGACAACGTACGCAAAGCAACACTGGCCCGATCGGTATCGGCGCCACCGCCCAGCCTGGCGCCGATATCGGCCAGCTCTTCGGCGATCGCTGTTTCATCGCGCCGGCCCGCACCAAGATCGAGCGTGCTGCGCGTCAATGCGGCGAGGCTGGATTTGCCGGCCGGATCGAACATCGAGCCAGCGGCAAAATCAACCTGCACATCGAGCATTGGCAAGACCCGGCTTTCGACAAAATAGACGCGGGTGCCGGTCGGCGAGACCCAATGTTCAATCTTGACGCCGGCCAGCGCAGTTTGGGTAAGGAGCAGCGTGAGCGCTGCGGTCAACAGTGTTTTCAGGGTCATTTTTGTGCCCGCTTTTAGTGTGCGCGACTGGTGTTGTGGCATGAGTTTCATCGTGATTAATGGCGCGTGGCAACGCCTGGGCGCCGGGCTTTGGCATCTAGCGGTTGCGGGTCGAGCACGCCAATGGTCAAGCGATCATCGGTGAAATATTTTTGCGCGACGGCCTGGACTTCAGCGGCGGTCACTTGCTGCAATTTCTCCAGCATGCGCTCAATCTTTTGATAGGGAATGCCGGCTGATTCGTTCTGACCGATTTCCATTGCCTGGCCGAACATCGAATCCAGCTTGTAAACCTGAGCGGCAACCAGTTGCGCCTTGGCCCGCTTCAACTCCTGCTCGCTAACGCCATCTTTCTGAACGCGAGCAATTTCGGCGCGCAGCGCCGCTTCCAGATCAGCCACCGTCTTGCCTTCGGAGGGCGTGCCGGCGAGGTGAATCATGCCCGGACCGCGTCCGGTCGCGTCATAACCGATACCCACCGATAGCGCCACCTTGTCTTCGCGCACCAGCTTTTTGTTGAAGCGGGCGGCATCATGGCCATCGAGAATGGACGTCAGCATCTCGAGCGCGTAAGGCTCGCTGTCCTTATCAACATCGCGCAGCACCGGCGCCTTGTAGCCCATGATCAGTACCGGCAACTCGGCCGGCGCCTTGACACTAAGCTGGCGCAGCCCCTCCTGCACCGGCTCGGCCTGTACCTTGCGCAGCGGCAGCGCTCGCCCTTCCAGTGGGCCGTAATATTTTTCCGCCAGCGCGAAAACCGCCTGGTGATCGACATCGCCGGTAATCACCGCGTAGGCGTTGTTCGGCACATACCAGGTGTCGTACCAGACTTTGGCATCGTCCACCGTCATGGTTTCGAGGTCATTCATCCAGCCAATAATCGGCCGACGGTACGGGTGCGCCTGGAAGGCAACCGCATTCATCTGCTCGAAAAGTTTGGACTCCGGATTGTCGTCGGTGCGCATCCGGCGCTCTTCCATCACCACCTTGATTTCCTGCTCGAACTCCTTGGCATCGACATTTAAATGCCGCATCCGATCGGCTTCAAGCTGCATCACATCTTCCAGCTTCTCTTTCGGCACCTGCTGAAAATAGGCGGTGTAATCGCGACTGGTGAAGGCATTGTCACGCCCACCTGCCGCCGCCACGCGCTTGTTGAACTCGCCCGGGCCGACATTTGGCGTGCCTTTGAACATCATGTGTTCAAGCACATGGGCGACGCCCGATTCGCCATCGACCTCATCCATGCTACCGACGCGATACCAGACCATCTGCACCGCCGTCGGCGCCCGCCGATCCTCCTTGACGATGATACGCATGCCATTTTTCAAGGTCATTTCGTAAGGATTGGCGTGCGCTGCGGTCAACAGCCAGGGGGCCACTAAAAAAGGGATAAGTTGTTGTAGTCGCATGGGAAATGGGGCTCTCTTTGAGGTCTTTCTGCTAAAATCCGGATCAATTTCGCATCGATCCGAGTCGCATCTTAACGACTTGCCGCTCGCCTGTCAGCTTGACCTGAGACCCCATTCCCCATGTTCAGTTTCCTCAAAAAATCCGCCCCCGATGCCAAGGCGGAAGCCCCGGTTGCCGCAGTCGCCAAACCATCCTGGCGCGAGCGCCTGTTCAAAGGCCTGGCCAAAACCCGGGCCCAACTCGGCGGCAAGCTCAAAACGCTCTTTTCACGCGGCAAGGTTGATGACGAACTGCTCGAAGAGTTGGAAAGCCTGCTGCTGACCAGCGATG
>JAUYQT010000838.1 GCA_030697085.1 Azonexus sp.
ATTGGTGTGCAGCGACTGGGTGCCGCCGAAGACCGCGGCCATCGCTTCAATGGTGGTGCGGACAACGTTGTTGTACGGGTCCTGCTCGGTCAGCGACCAGCCGGAAGTCTGGCTGTGCGTGCGCAGCATCATCGACTTCGGGCTCTTGGCATTGAACTTGGTCATGATGCGGTGCCAGAGCAAGCGGGCAGCGCGCATCTTGGCAATTTCGAGATAGAAATTCATCCCGACAGCCCAGAAGAAGGACAGGCGGCCGGCGAAGGCATCGACATCCATGCCGGAAGCAACGCCGGTACGCACGTATTCCATGCCGTCGGCCAGCGTGAAGGCCAGTTCGATCGCCTGATTGGCCCCGGCTTCCTGGATGTGGTACCCGGAAATCGAGATCGAGTTGAATTTCGGCATGTGCTGCGCCGTGTAGCCGAAAATGTCGGCGATGATCTTCATCGACGGCTTGGGCGGATATATATAGGTGTTCCGCACCATGAATTCTTTGAGAATGTCGTTCTGGATGGTGCCGGACAACTGGTCCTGCGGCACGCCCTGCTCTTCGGCAGCGACGATGTAGCCAGCAAGGATGGGCAGCACGGCGCCATTCATCGTCATCGAGACGGAAACCTTATCGAGCGGAATGCTGTCAAAGAGTATCTTCATGTCTTCAACGGAGTCGATCGCCACACCGGCCTTGCCGACATCGCCGGTGACGCGGGGATGGTCGGAATCGTAGCCGCGGTGCGTGGCCAAGTCGAAAGCGACGGAAACGCCCTGACCGCCGGCAGCGAGCGCCTTGCGGTAGAAGGCGTTGGAGGCTTCGGCAGTGGAGAAGCCGGCATATTGACGAATGGTCCACGGTTTGACCGCATACATGGTCGGCTGCGGGCCGCGCAGGTAAGGGGCAAAACCGGGCAGCGTATCGGCGTATTCGAGGCCTTCGACGTCCGCTTTGGTATACAGCGGCTTGACGGCCAGACCTTCAGGAGTGTTCCAGTTGAGATTTTTGACATCGCCGCCGGGTGAGTGCTTGGCAGCGGCCTTTTCCCAGGCATCCAGATTTTTGGAATCAAAAACGTTTTCAGACATGACACACCCCTCATTTATTCGATGTTTTTGGACCAATAATGCAGAATACAAAATTCTACGCTTTTCGACCCATCTTGACATAGCAAGTGTCGCATAATACTGTATCCATAATTATAGAAGCAAGTCGGCAATGTACTGCCTTGCTCATTCATTCCACACTAAAAATATGAACCGAATCGCACCTACCGCGCTTTACCAGGAAGTCGCCGAACGCTTGCGTCAGCGCATTTTCAATCACGAATTGACGCCCGGCGACTGGATCGACGAACAGAAGCTGGCCGAGCAGTACGGTATCTCGCGCACACCGCTGCGTGAGGCGCTCAAGGTGCTGGCGGCAGAGGGCTTGGTTGATTTGAAGCCGCGCCGTGGCTGCTATGTGACTGAAATCTCGCACCAGGATATTGACGATATTTTTCCGCTGATGGCCATGCTGGAAGGGCGTTGTGCCTTTATTGCCGCGCAGCTGGCGACGCCTGAGGATATTGCTGGTTTGAAAGCCATTCATGAAAAACTGGAGTTGGCGGCGAAGGAAAACCGTATTGATGCCTTCTTCGAGGCGAATCAGGAGTTTCACCGGCGTATTCAAGAGCTAACGAATAATCGCTGGCTGCTGTCGGTGATTCAGGATCTGCGCAAGGTGCTGAAACTTTCCCGCCTGCACTCGCTTTCGCTGGAAGGGCGGCTGCAGCAATCGCTGGAAGAGCATCGCACCATCATGGCGGCATTTGAGGTCGGTGACGCCGAGAAAGCTGAAAAAAGCATGCATGATCACCTGCTGTATGGCCGTGAAGCATTGGCCAAGATGGATGACCATACGGCAATCAAGAAAACTGGCTGAAGACTTTTAGTTCGCTTGAATTTGCGGACGTAAAAAAACCCTGGCGGGAAATTCGGCCAGGGTTTTTTGTTGACCGCAGCGTTTAGTGATTGCTGGCGGATGAGGCGCCGAAGCCGGTCTGGCCACGAACGTATTGGTCTTCAAAAGCCTCAATTTCCAGCTTGGCACGGGCACTGCTGTCAGTCTTCGAGAAGATGTAGGCGAGCAGGAAAGCAACCGGCATGGCGAACAGGGCGGGTTGGCCGTAGGGGAACAGCGGTGCAGCGTTGTGCAACACATCAACCCAGACTGACTTGGAGAGCACCACCAGGGTAACCGCCGAAACCAGACCGCCGTAACCACCGAACAGCGCGCCACGGGTGGTCAAACCTTTCCAGAACATCGAAAGAATGAGTACCGGGAAGTTGGCTGCCGCAGCAACGCCGAAAGCCAGGCCGACCATGAAGGCGATGTTCTGCTTTTCGAACAGAATGCCGAGAGCGATCGCGACAAAGCCGAGGCAGATGGTGGCAATCCGGGAAACCTGGATTTCCTTGGTTTCCGAGGCTTGCCCCTTCATGATGACGCGAGCGTAGAGGTCGTGCGAGATGGCCGAAGCACCAGCCAGCGCCAAACCAGAAACCACCGCCAGGATGGTCGCGAAAGCCACCGCCGCCAGGAAGCCGAGCAGCATGTTGCCGCCGACCGCATTGGCCAGGTGCATCGCAACCATGTTGCCGCCGCCGATCAGTTTGCCGCCGACCGTGCCGCCTTCGAAGAACTCGGGGTTCTGACCGACGATCAGGATGCCGCAGAGGCCCATGATGAAGATGACGTTGAAGAAGTAAGCAACGAAACCGGAAGCGTACAACACCGATTTGCGCGCTTCCTTGGCATCGGTCACTGTGAAGAAGCGCATCAGGATGTGCGGCAGGCCAGCCGTGCCGAACATCAAGCCAAGACCGAGCGAAATGGCGGTGACCGGATCGGCCAGCAGGCTGCCCGGGTACATCAGCTTGTCCTTCAGCTTATGCACCGCCGTTGCCTTTTCGACCAGATTCTGGAACGAGAAGTCGAACTGGCTGAAGGCGAGCACCATCACCAGCGTGCCGCCAGTGAGCAGCATGCAGGCCTTGATGATCTGCACCCAAGTGGTTGCGACCATGCCGCCGAAGGTGACATACACCATCATCAGAATGCCGACGGCGAAGATAGCGACGTTGTATTCAAGACCAAAGAGCAGCTTGATCAACTGGCCGGCACCGACCATCTGGGCGATCAGGTAGAAGCAGACCACGGTCAACGAGGAAATTGCCGCCATTGTCCGGACCTTGCCTTCGTCAAGACGATAGGCGGTGATGTCGGAGAAGGTGAACTTGCCGAGGTTGCGCAGGCGTTCGGCCATCAGGAAGAGGATGATCGGCCAGCCAGCGAAGAAGGCCAGCATGTAGATGTAGCCGTCGTAGCCCTGGGTGTAAACCATGGCGGTCAGACCAAGCAATGTGGCGGCGGACATATAGTCGCCGGCAATCGCCAGGCCGTTCTGGAAACCGGTGATGCCGCCGCCAGCGGTGTAGAAGTCGGCGGTCGATTTGGTCCGGCTGGAGGCCCAGTAGGTAACGCCCATCGTCATCGCGACGAAGATGCAGAACATGATGATGGCGTGCCAGTTGGTCGCCGATTTTTCCATGGCGCCTTCGACCGGCGGGCCGGCGTAGGCCATTGCCGTCAAGGCGAGCAGGCCGAGAGCTGTGCCGAGTTGAGTGATGCGACGCATTATTTATTCTCCTTCCAGGCTTCTTTGACGATTTCCTGAGTCAGGGAATCAAATTCGCTGTTGGCACGCTTGACGTAAACCGCGGTCAGCGACCAAAAGAAAATAAACATGAAGAGTTCAACGGCGACACCGATTGTCAGCATCGAACCTTCGCTGACCGGTTGCCCGAGTAAGGTGGGGTTAAATGCCACCACCATCACAAAGCCGTAAAACATGGTCAAAACAATCGCGGCCAATGTCCAGGCAAAACGACTCCGTTTTGTCACAAGTTCCTGGAACTTTGGGTTGGCCCGCATCCGCTGATACATCACGCTGCTCATGGCTTTCTCCCTAATTAATAATTACCGGAATTCCGGCTGCGTATTATATCTTATATAAGAGCCCTGAATTTGATTTGCCTTAGCCCTCCTCTATCGACAAGCTTTGAAGGAAAAATGCCCAATGACTACGGTCAACCTCGAAAAAGCCAATGAAATTGCTACGCTGACACTGAGCAATCCTGGCAAGCTGAATGCCATTAATCTCTCCATGTGGCAGCAACTCGCCGGTCATATGGCGACGCTTTCTGCCGATCATGATGTTCGGTGCATTGTCATTCGTGGGGCCGGGCAGGAGGCCTTTGCCGCGGGGGGTGACCTGGAGGAATTCGTCACCGACCGCGCCACGCTGGAACAGGCGCTGCACTACCACGATCAGGTCGCGGCGGCGCTCAACGCCATTGCCGATTGCCCGCACCCGACCGTGGCGCTGATTCAGGGCGCCTGCATTGGGGGCGGACTGGAAATCGCCGGCGTTTGCGATCTGCGCATCAGCGGTGAAAGCGCCCGCTTCGGGGCGCCGATCAACAAGCTCGGTTTCTCGATGTATCCCGGTGAAATGGAAGGCCTGCTCAAGTTGGCCGGCGCGGCAGTGATGAAGGAAATCCTGCTTGAGGGGCGTATTTTGACCGCCACCGAGGCCTACGAAAAAGGCCTGGTCACCCGCGTCGTGCCGGATGGGCAAAGTGAAGAAGAAGCCTACGCCACTGCCCGCCGCATCTGCGCTGGCGCGCCGCTGGTGGCCGGCTGGCACAAGCAGTGGATTCGCCGCCTGCAAAGCGGCCGGCCGCTCAATGATGAAGAGAAAGTTGCCTCTTTCGCTTTCCTCGACACCGAGGATTACCAAGAGGGGTTGGCGGCATTTCTGGAAAAGCGCAAGCCGGTTTTCAAGGCGCGTTGAACAGGCTCCACAGCATTTTGGCGGCCAACAGGATCAGGATGCCGGAAAAAATCTGTCTTAAGGTTGCCACCGGCAGGCGGTGCGCCAGCCTGGCGCCGAAAGGTGCGGTTGCCATGCTCGCTATCACCAAAATGGCCAGCGCCGGTAGATAGACGTAGCCTAAACTGCCGGCTGGCAGGTCGGTTTGCCCCCAGCCATTGAAAATGTAGCCGAGGGTTCCGCCGATGGCGATGGGTAAACCAATTGCCGCCGAAGTGCCAATGGCGTGCTGAACGCGGACGTTGCACCAGCTCAGAAAAGGCACTGTCAGCGCTCCGCCACCAATGGCGACGAGCGAAGACATGATGCCGATGACAACGCCAACGCCGGCAACACCGAGTGGCGCCGGTAGTTCGCGCGATGCTTTTGGCTTCAGGTTGAGTGCCATCTGCAGGGCCACGCCACAAACAAAAAAGGTAAAGAAGACCGCCAGGGGGCGTGCCGGTATATTGGCGGCAAGTAGCGTGCCGATAACGGTGCCGAATAAAATACCCGGCGTGATATTGCGGAAAACTTTCCAGAGCACGGCACCGTGTTTATGGTGCGTACGCAGGCTGGCTATGGCGGTGAAGATGATGGTTGCCATTGAGGTGCCCAGCGCCATATGCAAAGTCTCGGCGACCGGGAAATGACCTTGCGCAACGAAGATCAGCGTAAGCGCCGGGACCAGCACCAGCCCCCCCCCAATCCCCAGCATGCCGGCAAAAAAGCCGGAAAAAGCCCCGAGAAAAAGATAGGCGGTAATCCAGAGCATCCAGGTCATGCGAGAAGGTTCCGAGTGATGAAAGCCCATTCAGCATCGGATACCGGTGTAATCGACAGTCGGTTGCCACGGGCGAGGAGGCGCATGTTAGCAAGTTCCGGATGGTCTCGTAGTTCGGCGAGCAAGATGTAGCGCGATTTGCTGATAAAGCGGACGTCACGCAGCCACCAGCGCGGCTTTTCCCTGCTGGATTTCGGGTCGAAATATGGGTTGACCCTGGGGCCAGCCGTCGTTTCTATGGTCGTGGGATTGGCCGTCCCGTTTGGGGTCGGGGCAAACTGGGTGGCATCCGGATAAGGCTCGGAGCACACCTGGCAAATGCCGGCAATGCCTGGTTTTGCGCAACCGGAATGGTAAAAGAAGGCCAGGTCGCCGATTTGCATCGTGTCGCGCATGAAATTGCGCGCCTGATAATTGCGTACGCCAAACCAGGGAAGTATCTGCTGCGGTGCGGCAGCAAGATCGTCGATCGAAACCTCCGCCGGCTCCGACTTCATTAACCAGTAGGCCATCGCAAGTCCTTGTTTAGCGATGGCCAGGCATCGGCGAGGAAGGAGTGTCGTGGTTCATCTATTTCGTGGGGCAAAAAAAGGCCCCCCGCAAGTGCCGCCAGGCCGGCATCCTGAACCTGGGTCCAGAGTGGCTACTTTCCTCCTGCATCAGGAACACGCGAAGAAGCGTGCGCACAACAGCAGTTTCAATGGTCAGTAACCGATGCCAATAAGCATTGGTTCAAGGAATATATGGCCTTAACAAACACCGCAGGGGACGCTCGGCGGGCGGCGCCGGGGTCAGCAACAAATGACTACAAGTCGAGTTGAGGCTGGGGCGCAAGCACGGCATCAATCCGTGCTCCCATGTTGTCGATTCTACGCTTTGCGTCGGAAGTATCAACTGCTTCTGAGGCTGAATCCGTGAGTTTTGCTGCGCCTCCCGAAAGGTGCTCATGCGCGATGTTCAGTGCGGCCATGACGGCAACACGCTCGGCAATGGTGCTCTTGGTGCGCTGGGCGATTTCACGCATTTTCTGGTCGACCAGATCAACTGAAGCGAGCAGCGCGTCGCGTTCTTCTGGCGTACAGGCCACACGATATTCGCGGCCCATGATCTTGACGTCGAGGAAATTCGGCTCGCTAGTCATCTCAGGCATCCTCGGGCAACTTGTCCATCAGGCCTTCCAGGCGTTCGCGGGCCGTGGTCATCGTCTGCCGCAGGTGCAGTCTTTCTGCTTCGGCAGCAGCCATCTGGTTCTTCAAAACCTCGTTCTCGGCGCGCAACTGGTGAACCAGTGCAACCACCTGTTCGATCCTGGTTTCGAGGGCTTCAAGTTCCGTATTCATGGCGCGCACTATAGAGGGGAAAACGTCGCGTGGTCAAGGACTAAGCCTTTATTCTAAAAGTGGTTTATGGAAAGTAAAGAAGATATTTGTGATGCGCTGCAATACGGAGGCGGGTAGAATCCGCGCCGTGTTAGGTGCTGCGCAAGGTTCTTCCAAGCGCAGTTAAACGGGAAAGCGGTGCGTCTTCAACGAGACAAATCTGCTGCTGCCCCCGCAACGGTAAGCAAGTGCGGGCGTATCACAAGGCCACTGGGAGTATTCCTGGGAAGGCGATACGTCAAAACTTGCGAGCCCGGATACCGGCCTGAGACACCAAGCGGAAGTGCCACGGGGGTGTGGTGCCGGTCGTTCGACCTGCTTACTCCTCCCGGCATTTCCTTTTTCATGCTGTTCCGGCATGCGGGGACGCCCGCCGGGAAGGGAGAATCATGTATCCACGTTTGAAGCCGCTGGCGGCAATTCTGTCGCTCATTTTCGTCACGCCGTTGCAAGCCGAAACGCCAACGTTTCTTGCCAGTCTTGACCCTGTCATGGTCACTGCGACGCGTCAGTCAATGCGTACTTCCGAGTTGCTTTCCGACGTTTCTGTGATTGAAAGCGAAGAACTGGCTCAGGCCGCTCAGTCCACGCTTGGCGACATTCTTGGCCGTCAGCCAGGCGTTGAGTTTTACACCAGCGGCAGCAATGGCGCGACGGGTAGCGTCTTTATGCGCGGTACTAGTAGTGGTCACACGTTGGTCCTGATTGACGGGGTTCGGGCCGGTTCCGCAACGTTGGGCCAGATGTCCTCCTGGTCGCGCTTGCCGGTTAGCCAGATCGAACGGATCGAGATCCTGCGTGGCCCGGCTTCATCGCTTTACGGTAGCGATGCCATCGGTGGTGTTATTCAAATTTTTACTCGTCGCGGCGATGGCCCGTTCAAGCCGTTTTTTGAAGGTGGTGTCGGTTCTTACGATACTTCCAGT
>JAUYQT010000859.1 GCA_030697085.1 Azonexus sp.
GCGCAAATTTGCACGTTGACCGCAGCACGCCAGCCCAAACTGCTCACCTGGATGAATCAGCGACCACTACGCGCCCTTGAACTCGCTGATATCTGGGAAAAACTGCTCGCCGTCATCGACTGGCTACTCGCCCATCCACGCCCGGCAATCCATGTGCGGCAAATGGATGTTTCGGGCGTTCATACGAAATTTGTTGAAGCCAATCGCGGCGTGCTCGGCGAATTGCTCGATCTCGTCCTGCCGCCAGAAGCAATCGACCGCACCGCCACTGGCAGCAGTCAATTTAACTGCCGCTACGGCTTTCTCGACAAACCCGAACGCATCCGCCTGCGCTGGCTCGATCCCGATTGCACCCCGATAGCTGCATTCGTCGGCAGCGACCTGACCGTAGATGCTGCCACCTTCGCCCGCCTGAATCCTGCGGTCGACCACGTTTTTATCACCGAAAACGAAATCAACTTTCTCGCCTTCCCTGCGCTGCCCAATGCCCTGCTCATCTTCGGTGCCGGCTATGGCTTCAGCGCACTGGCCAATGCCGATTGGCTGCATAACCGCAAAATCCACTATTGGGGCGATATCGATACCCACGGGTTCGCCATCCTCAATGAACTGCGCAGCCTCTTCCCGCATGTTCAATCGCTGTTGATGGATCGCGCCACCATGCTCTCCGGTAGCGCACTGTGGACCGAAGAGGCCATGCCGTTGAAGCGCGATCTACCACGCCTGACGCCGGATGAAAAAGCGCTCTATAACGATCTGCGCGACCAGCGTTTGGGCAAAAACCCACGCTTGGAACAGGAGCGCATCCCTTTTCAGCAAGTGGAAGAAGTACTCAATCAACTGACGGGAAAGCTCTTTTCCGAGGCTTAATTCTACTTTGTCAGATTCCCCCGCAGTCATCTGAAGCCGTCATATAATAAAATACAAACCATTGTTTTTAATGAGGCTTTATATCGCCATGACGGCCTCAATATTCAAAATTCATACGCAGCTTGGTCAAGATCGACACCAACCATCTGGAACGCGCCCTGCGGGCCATTCCAATGGGCCGGAAATCATGGCTTTTTTGTTGGACCGAACTCGGCGCCAGGCACGTCGGTATCATGCAGAGCTTGATCGTCACCTGCCGCCTGCACGGGA
>JAUYQT010000004.1 GCA_030697085.1 Azonexus sp.
ACGTTCAGCTTCATTGACGATAATGCCGAGAAAGCGCTTACGATCAGCCAGGTCAACTTTCGGGTCTTCGTGGAGCATTTCTGACAGGGCGCGAATCGAGGTGAGCGGCGTTCGTAACTCGTGGGTCACGGTCGAGATAAAGTCATCCTTCATGCTATCGAGCTCACGCAGGCGCTCGTTGGCGCTGCGCAATTCTGCGGTGGCCACTTCCAACGCCTGTTGTTTGACTTCGAGTTCCCGGCTATAGGCGCGGACCTGAGTCGCCTCATCAAGGATGTCGAGGACTTCTTCGAGCCCGAGATTTTCTTCCTGGGCGACCGAAGCAACCATCACCCGGGCACTGGCCGAGCCAATCGCCCCCGCCAGCTCAGCTTCGGCAAAATGAACAAACTCAGCGTCGGCCGGCAGCTTGTGCCAATTGTTCGCACCCCGAGTCTGGGCATAAAGGCCCAATTGCTGCCGCGCCCGGAGTGGCCCGAGAAAGCGTTCGAGCAAGCCAACCAAGGCTTCAACCGAAGTATTGCCGCGCCACAAACGGGCGTCGGCATCGCGCCCGGCATGCCGGAAAATATCGACAAAACGCTCGGCCTGACTGGCTTCCACAGCATCCGGCCGGGAGTTCAGGGAGACCGCGACGTAAGCACCAATATTGGCAAACAGGCTCCACCACAGGCAGTGGGAAATTTCATCCAGCCCTTCTAGCCCAAATAGCGCCTGGGCTTTAAGCCAGCTAATACCGAACAATCCTTGCGTGACAAAACCATTGTCGATCCAGCCTGATTTGGCGAAGGATGGCAGCAGCAAGGTGTAGAGCCAGATGCCGAAACCCGCGAGCAAGCCGGCAATGGCGCCGGCCCGCGTGCCCTGCTTCCAGTACATGCCGCCAAACATGGCGGGGGCAAACTGGGCCACCGCCGCGAAGGAAATCAGGCCGATGCCGACCAGCGCATAGGCTTCGCCGGCAGCCCGGAAATAGATGTAACCGAGCAGCAGGATAATGACGATGGCAATGCGCCGAATGCCTATCAGCAAGCCGGAGAGATCCTGCTGTTTTTCGGTCTTTAGCCAGGTTGACCGCAGCAATAAAGGCATCACGAGGTCGTTACAAACCATTGTGGACAAGGCGATGGTTTCAACGATGACCATGCCGGTTGCGGCCGACAGACCACCAATGAATGCGAGCAGGGCGAGAGATTCGGCGCCGCGAGCCAGCGGCAAGGTGAGGACAAAGGTATCGGGATTGAGATTTTGCCCGTCAAAATGGAGCAAGCCGCCCAGAGCCAGCGGCAGGACAAAAATATTAATCAGCAAGAGATAAAGCGGAAAGAGCCAGACGGCTCGTTTCAGATGCGACTCATCGACATTTTCGACCACAATGATCTGGAACTGCCGCGGCAGGAAAATAATGGCCAGACCCGAGAGCAGGATCAACGCGGTCCATGTTCCGGCTCGGTTTGCGTCAAGCAGAAAAAGACGCGCCAGGT
>JAUYQT010000022.1 GCA_030697085.1 Azonexus sp.
GATCGCCGTCACTGGCTCGAATGGCAAAACGACCACCAAGGAAATGATGGCCGCCATCCTCAAGGCGCAATTTGGCGATGCCGTTCTGGCGACACGGGGAAATTTCAATAACGATATCGGCCTGCCGTTGACGCTGCTCGGTTTGAACGCCACCCATCGCGCAGCCGTGATCGAAATGGGCATGAGTCATCCCGGCGAAATCGCCTATCTCGTCCTAATCGGTGCGCCGACCGTGGCCGTGGTCACCAACGCCCAGCGCGCCCACCTTGAAGGTATGGGCGATCTTGATGAAGTGGCCCGCGAAAAAGGCAGTATTTTTACCGCCATGCCAGCCGATGGCGTTGCCGTGATCAACGCTGACGACGCTTACGCCGAGACCTGGCGTGACATGGCGGGCGCTCACCGCATCCGCAGTTTTGGTATTGATCGAGCCGCCGATGTGCAAGGCAATGTGTCTCAGCATGGTCTGGAAACCACCTTGCAACTGAGCGCGTCGGAAGGCGACGCGGAGATTCGCCTAAGCATTCCCGGTCGCCATAACGCCCGCAATGCCGTCGCTGCCGCTGCCGCTTGTCTGGCCGCCGGCGTGCCGTTGAGCGCCGTCGTGACCGGGTTGACAAGTTTTGTCGGCATCAAGGGACGCCTGCAACGCCGTGCCGGGCGCAAAGGCGCCGAGCTGCTTGACGATACCTATAACGCCAATCCGGATTCGGTGCGGGCCGGGATCGATGTGCTGGCCTCAACCATCGGCCGCAAGCTGCTGGTGCTCGGTGATATGGGCGAAATCGGTGAAGCCAGCGGCCAGTATCACGATGAAATCGGCGGTTATGCCAAGAGTCAGGGCATCGACCGTCTGTATGCGCTAGGCGATGCGGCACAACAGGCTGTGCGTAACTTTGGCGACGGGGCGAAACACTACTGCAACGCTGAAAAGCTGATTGCTGCGGTCGACAAGGAATTAGGGCCGGAAACCACGGTATTGATCAAGGGCTCGCGCTTTATGAAAATGGAACGCGTGGCTGATGCGCTGGCCGTCGTGGCGACGCCCGGGGAGAAAAACTGATGCTGCTGGCACTGGCCCAATGGCTTGCTCAGGACGTTCGTTTTTTCAACGTCTTCAACTACATCACGCTGCGCACTTTGCTGGCGGCGATGACGGCGCTGCTGATCTGCTTTGCCGCCGGTCCCGGTGTCATCCGCTGGTTGGCGGCCAAGAAAATTGGCCAGGCGGTGCGTACCGATGGCCCGCAAACGCACCTGATCAAATCGGGAACGCCGACCATGGGCGGCGTTTTAATCCTGATTTCCATCGCAATCACGACGCTGCTGTGGGGTGATTTGAGCAATAAATACGTGTGGACCGTGCTTGTCGTGACGCTTGGTTACGGCATTGTCGGTTGGTACGACGACTGGAAGAAAGTGGTTTATCGCGACCCAAAGGGCTTGTCGGCCAAATG
>JAUYQT010000068.1 GCA_030697085.1 Azonexus sp.
CACCACGCCGCCCAGCCTGTGTAGTATTTCAGCCAGCCCGGCGTCGGCTCGTCGTGGATCACCGGGCGCATGATGTAGGCGGCCATCATCGGCGTCAGCATGCGGGCGACGACCAGCGAGAAAAAGACGGCGATTGCTGCGGTCCACCCGAACTGGACGAAGAATTTGCCCGCGACACCGCCCATGAAGGCGGACGGCAGGAAGACGGCAATCAGGGTGAATGTGGTGGCGATAACCGCCAGGCCGATTTCGTCGGCCGCTTCCATCGCTGCCTGGTAGGGCGTTTTTCCCATGCGCAGGTGGCGCATGATGTTTTCGATTTCGACAATGGCGTCATCGACCAGAATGCCGACGACCAGCGACATTGAAAGCAGCGTCACGACATTCAGCGTAAAACCCATCAGGTGCATTACGGCAAAGGCCGGGATGATGGAGAGCGGCAGCGCAGTGGCCGAAACAAGGGTGGCGCGCCAGTCGCGGAGGAAAAGCCAGACGACGATCACAGCCAGAATGGCACCCTCGATCAGCAGCATCATCGAACCGTCGAAGTTTTCCTCGACCGGATCGACGAAATTGAAGGCTTCGGAAATCGAAATATCCGGGTGCTCTGCTTTCAACTTTTCCAGCGTGGCGCGCACGTTGGTCGCCAGTTCGACCTCGCCGGCACCACGGCTGCGCGTGATCTCGAAACCAACCACCGGCGCCCCGTTGAGCAGCGCCGCCGAGCGTTGTTCGGCCACCGCATCGCTGACCGTTGCCACCTGATCGAGGCGCAGGCTGCGGCCATCGGAAAGCACGATGTCCATCGCCCCCAGTTCCGCCGCCGACTGCACCGTGGCGATGGTGCGCACCGATTGCTCGACGCCGCCGACATCGGCCCGGCCGCCCGAGGCGTCCTGCTGGATCTGCCGCAACTGGCGCGAGATGTCGGCCGCGGTGACCTTGAGGGCGAGCAAGCGGGCCGGATCAAGCTCGACCTGCACTTCGCGCGTCACACCGCCGACCCGCGCCACGGCGCCGACGCCACGGACGCTGAGAATGGATTTGGCCACGGTGTTGTCGACAAACCACGACAGCGCCTCATCGTCCATCCGGCTCGACGCCACGGTGTAGGTCAGGATCGGCGCACCGGCCATGTTGAGCTTGCTGATCACCGGGTCTTTCAGGTCGCCCGGCAGATCGGAGCGAATACGGGAAACAGCATCGCGCACGTCATCGACCGCTTCCTGGGTCGGCTTTTCCAGGCGGAATTCGACGGTGATGATCGCCGTACCGTCCTGCACCTTGGTGTAAATATGCTTGATGCCCTGCAGCGTGGCGACCGAGTTTTCGATCTTGCGCGCCACCTCGGTTTCCATCTGTGCCGGCGCCGCGCCGGGCAATGCGGCGGTGACGGTCACCGTCGGCAAATCGATGTCCATGAACTGCTGGACTTTCATGGCCCGGAAGGACATCACGCCGAACAGCGTCAGCATGATGAACAGCAAAATAGCCGGGGTCGGATTCCGGATCGACCAGGAAGAAACGTTAATCACGGCTTGGCGCTGCCTTCAACTACCTTCACCACATCACCATCAGCCAAAAAACCGGCACCGGTTTCGACGACGCGAGCCTGCGGGGCTAGGCCGCCAAGTACCTCAACGCGCTCACCGAGACGGCGACCGAGCGTAATTTTGGTTTGCGCCACACGGCTCTCGGCCTCAAGCCGAAAAACGTAGGCAAAGCCCTCACGCAAGACAAGCGCCGTTTGCGGCAAGGTCAGCGCCGGGCTGCGCGCCAGCTCGAATTCGCCGCGGGCAAACATGCCGGCACGCACAGCGCTGGTCGCCGGCAGATCGACATAAACGAGGCCATTGCGGGTTTGCGGATCAACGCTCGGTGCCACGACGCGAACCCTGCCCTTGACCGCCTCGCCATTCGGATTGGTCAGCGCGGCCACCTGCCCCGGCTTTACTTTCACCAGATCAGCCGACGGCACTTCGGCCCGCCACTCCAGCCGACCGCCACGAATCAGCCTGAACAACTCCTGCCCGGTTTGGGTTAGCGAACCGACCACGGCGCTGCGCGCCGAAATCACGCCATCATCCGGTGCCAGCACGCTGGTCTTGCTCAATTTCAGTTCAGCCGCCTGCTGGCGCGCCCGCGCTGCGGCCAGACGCGCCGCCGCGGTGTGTTCCGCCGTCTGGTATTGGGTATTCAGTTGCGAACTGTAAAAGCCCTGCGCCTTGAGTTCCGTGGCGCGGGTCGCATTGCCCTTGGCTTCGGTCGCGCTAGCCTGCAGTTCGGCCACCGAGGCCCGTGCTTCGGCCAGTTCAATGTCGACGGTATCGCTGGCGATACGGGCCAGCACCTGACCTTTTTTGACCAGATCGCCGACCTGAACGCGCACTTCGGTAATCCGGTAATTGCTGATCTCCGGCCCGATCACCGCCTCCTGCCAAGCGACGACACTGCCATTGGCCGGCAGCACCCGCGGCCAGTCCAATTGTTCCGGCGTCACTAGGCTGACCGTCAACGCCGGCTTGGCGGAGGCGGCCTTCGTTGTTTCAGCCGGTTTTTCCGCTGATTTTTCCGATTTCGATCCAGCAAAGAAAAAGACGCCGACCGCCGCCAAGGCTGCCAACGCCAGCGCCAGGCGGGTTTTCCGCCCGGCGAGCGGACCCGTAGAAATGAATTTCATGCCAAAACCTGTGTTGACCGCAGTAATCGGTGAATCATACCGTGGCAGTCGCCCATATCACCCGCCAAATGACTCACCGGTCATCAACTACAGCCCGAGATGCCCCCGCGCCTCCTCGGCGCTCTCGTAGATATGCGGCTGGATTTGTTGCTTCTCCAGCGCCTCACCCAGTTTCATGCGCAGAAAAGTGTTGGCGGTGTAGCGCGTCACATCGTGGTAATGACGATCCATGATGCCCTTGACGACGCCGATGTAATCATCGACCAGCTCCGGCACGATGGAGAAGCGGTCGTAATTGACGATAGCGTTAACCTTGTGCCCGATCGGCGCCAAGTGGCTTTCCACCGCCTCGAGAATCTTCGCAATATCCGCCTCGGTGCGCACCGAGAGGCCGGCGAAATCGAGGAAGAACTGGTTTTGCGCCGGATCGTAGGAGAGCCGTTCGGCCATCGGCCGTTCCAGCATTTCGGCGCGGACGTTCATCGGTTCATCCATGAAGATGCGGGCATCCATCAGCTTCGGTTCGCGGTGCATGATGGGGGTGAAATCCATCTTGTCGAGAATGTCCTTTTGCAGATCGATACCGGGCGCGATTTCGATCAGCTCCAAGCCCTCGGCAGTCAGCCTGAAAACGCAGCGCTCGGTGACGTAAAGCACGCACTTGCCCCACTTGGCCGCCTGCGGGCCACTAAAAGTACGATGCTCGACCTCGTCGACAAACTTCTTCGCCTTGCCATCCTCCAGAATTAGCAGTTTTCCGGCGTCGACCGCAACTTCCAGATTTCCGGCAGTAAAAGTGCCGACAAACACCACCTTTTTGGCCTTCTGCGAAATATTGATGAAGCCGCCCGCCCCGGCCAAGCGCGGGCCGAATTTGGAGACATTCAGGTTGCCCTGCTTGTCGGCCTGGGCCAGCCCGAGGAAGGCAATATCGAGGCCGCCGCCATCGTAGAAATCGAACTGGCTGGGCTGGTCGATAATCGCCTGGGCATTGGTCGCCGCCCCAAAGCTGAGACCACCGGCCGGTACACCGCCGATCACGCCGGGCTCGGCGGTCAACGTCAGCAGGTCGATCACCTGCTCCTCGGCGGCCACATTGGCAACGCCTTCCGGCATGCCGATGCCCAGGTTGACCACGGCATTGACCTTCAACTCCAGCGCCGCCCGGCGGGCGATGATCTTGCGTTCGCTCATCGGCATCGCGGCAATCGCCGACATCGGCACCTTGATTTCGCCGGCGAAGGCCGGGCTGTATTGCTCGCTGAACGTCTGCATGTGGTATTCGGGCTTTTCGGCGACCACGACGCAATCGACCAGAATGCCGGGGATCTTGACCTGCCGCGGGTTCAGCGTGCCGCGCTCGGCAATGCGTTCGACCTGCACAATGACGATGCCGCCCGAGTTGCGCGCCGCCATCGCGATGGCCTGCGCTTCCAGCGTCAGCGCCTCCTTCTCCATCGTGATATTGCCGTCCGGGTCGGCCGTTGTGCCGCGAATGATGCCGATATTGATCGGGAAGGCCTTGTAGAACAGATATTCCTCGCCATCGATTTCCATGACCCGAACAAGGTCGGCTGTCGTCATCTCGTTCAACTTGCCGCCGCCGAAACGCGGATCGACAAACGTCCCCAGACCAACGCTGGTAATCGTGCCCGGCTTGCCGGCGGCGATGTCGCGAAAGAGGTGAGCAATCACCCCCTGCGGCAGGTTGTAGGCTTCAATCCGGTTGGCCACGGCCAGTTGCTGCAATTTGGGCACCAGTCCCCAGTGGCCGCCAATGACCCGACTGACCAGACCGTCATGGCCCAAGTGGTTGAGGCCACGCTCCTTGCCATCGCCCTGCCCGGCTGCGTAGACCAGCGTCAGGTTGCGCGGGCTGCCGAGGCCATGCAGATCTGCCTCCTCACCTTCGAGAAAGCGTTGCTCCAGGGCGATGGCAATGTTCTCGGCAAAGCCGATGCCAACGAAGCCGCCGGTGGCGACGGTGTCGCCATCCTTGATCAGGCGAACAGCATCGCGGGCGGAAACGATTTTGCCGGTATCGGAAGCGCGCAGCGATGCAGCCATTGGGTGCGGTGAAGATGAATTGGCCATTTTTGTCTCCTTGATTTTGTTTTAACCAGCCCTGCTTAGACGATGCCGGTCGCGTAATAAACCGCGATCACGACAAATACTGCCACGGTCTTTATAACGGTGATGGCGAAAATATCCTTGTACGACTGGCGATGGGTCAGACCCGTCACCGCCAGCAGCGTGATCACGGCGCCGTTTTCAATCGCAATCGGGTATCTCTTGGTTTTGCTCCTTTCACTTCAGGCCGGCGTGTTTCAGCAATTTGCTGGCCGGACCGATGCCCAAATCGTTTTCGCCAGGGGGAGACTCAGATAGCCTCGGGTTCCTGCATCCAAGCGGGGATGTCGTGTTGGCCGTGCAGTACGCGCCAGACATCTATGTGTTGCGGGCGTTCGACGTAAAACACAAGGTGGGGATAACGAGTCAGCGGCCAGAAGCGCAGGCCGGGCAGGTTCAATTCGTGGGCGTAGCGTGGTGATCCAGTAGCCGGATGGCGACCGATCTGCGCATAGGCCTGCTCCAAGGCATCAATGAAGCCGAGCGCCGCTTGCTCAGTACCTTCGCTGAGGTAGTAGGCAATCGCGTCATCAAAAACAAGCAGTTGCCCCCAGAGTTGCCCCCAGCCTCATGCTGCCAATACCCTACGGGCAATAAATCCTGACCGCGTTTCGCCTGAAGCCTTGGCTTCAGCATCGATCCTGCGCAATACCCTCGCCGGCAAGGTGATGTTCACCCGCTCGGCCTTATCGGAGAGCGCCGCCAAGTCGATTGGGACAACAGCCCAGATCCAGCCAGCAAACTCCGGATTAGCCTGATGCTCGCTAATCGTTTTGGGCGCCGGCACCGCGCCGCCATCGTCAATGACCGTTTCCAGCCAAAACTCTATCGCCTCCCTGGCGTTATCGATTGCCTCGTCCAAGGTATCGCCCGCAGAAAAACAGCCAGGCAGATCAGGAACCACCACACCAAAGGCGTGATCCTCGCCGCCGTTTTCAATCGCAATCGGGTATCTCATGGTTTTGCTCCTTTCACTTCAGGCCGGCTTGCTTCAGTAGTTTGCTGGCCAGACCGATGCCCAAATCCTTTTTCGGATGGGGCACGCTGATATGACCGCCCCGCTCAGGGTGAGTGTAGATGTGATGCGATCCTTTCACACCCCGCAAGATCCAACCTTCCCGGAGCAGTTGTCTGATAATTTCAGCGCTGTTCATGTGTGTATTATACACACACAACAATAGATCAAACACACCAGGAACAGGGCAGGGAAAACCGGCTTTCCCTCGCGTATGCACGCGTGGGCGCGATCACGCGTGCATACGCAGGTGTGTGAGAAAACCGGTGGAACATGCCGGAAACCCGCGTCATTGCTTGTTCGGGCGCGACGGCGTCCGTCGCAGCAAGGCCCAAACCCGCGCCAACACTGGGGGCACGGGCGAAAAAAAACCAACCGAGAACGGTTGGTTTTTCAAATAGTGGTGGTGGTGGAACACGGAACCGAACCCGCGTCCGCGTTCTTCGGCAGAGTCCGTCCGCAAGCCTACAGTCCCGGATTTGAATCATTCGGCCGTTTTCGTGGACTTTGGTCAGACTGGAAAAGCGCCTTAATAGCGCTGTTTGATGCGGTCAACTGCTTACCAGTCGCCACTCGACTTTGCGACTAGACCGCTTGGGCTCACAGGCAATGCAGTTGCATTGACATGGCAAGGCGATTGCATTACCATGAAGAGCATCCCCCTCTTTGATTGGAGAACGCCATGCATGCCACACTTGAAGTTGAATCCACGCTGACCGACCGCTACCAGACCACCGTGCCGGAGACAGTACGTCGCGCCCTTCGCCTCGGTAAGCGCGACAAGATCCATTACACGATCCGGCCCGGTGGCGAAGTCGTGCTGACGCGCGTCGACGCCTCCGAAGTTGACGACCCAGTCCTCGGTCAGTTCTTGGGCTTTCTGGCGCGTGACATCGCGAGCCATCCGGAGCGTCTGCAGGCCATCGACTCCACCTTCGTGCGGCGCATCCAATCGCTGACTGGCGGCATCGAAGTCGATCTCGATGCGCCCTTGTCGGCGGACGATGAATGAGCAGCAGCAAGCCCGCGCCCCTGCTGATCCACGGTTGGACGGTTTTCGCGCACCCGCTGTTTCTCGCGCAAATTGAAGTCATTGTCCAGCAGGTTGAGGCACTGAAGGAAAAAGACCCCGTCGGATATGCAAAGAAGAACGCCAACAAGAGGCTGACTGCGGTCGCCAAACTGGCATTCGATGTCATCCCCCAAGATCCGACGAGGCCGGAGTACCGGCAAGGCAACACCCTTGGCGACGACTACAAGCACTGGTTCCGGGCCTAGTTTTTTCAGCAGTACCGCTTGTTCTTTCGCTACCACGCGCCCAGCAAAGTGATCTTGCTGGCTTGGGTGAACGATGAGGACACAAAACGTGCCTATGAAAGTGGGGACGATGCCTACCGGGTGTTTCGCAAGATGCTTGCCAGCGGTCATCCACCCGACGATTGGGACCAGCTTCTGATAGAGGCCAAACCTGCTGCCGAGCGGCTGCAGTCCAGCATGGCGTCACTTAAGGGATTGGAATGATGAACAGCCAGCAACCCAAGGAACCTCAGGATCAAGTTCGATTCACCGTAGATGCTGAGACCTTCCGGAAATTTTGCGAGATGCTGGATGCCCCGGCCAAGGATAACCCCGGGCTGGCGCGACTCATGGCGTTGACGCCAACCTGGTCAGAAAAGGCTGACATCGATGGCGCAAGCGAGACCAAATGAGCTTGGCTTCTACGGCGAACAGCGTTGTCATGGAGGCATTTGCCGAGGAGATGAAAATCCATTACCCCGTGATGACAGAACAGCAAGTCGCCGCCCGATGGAAAGTCAGCCTGAAAACGATGCGGCGCTGGCGACAGGACAAAGTTGGCCCGGCGTGGCACAAACTATTTCGCCACGTTCGCTACCACGAGGTGGATGTTTTCGACTTTGAACAGCAGAGCGCGCAGCACTGGCTGACAATTCTTGGTGACCGTGAACGCGTACCCCGCATCGTGACGCATCCGGCGAAGGACGCGGCCGCCTCCAACGAGCAAGACGCCCAATCTGATCCGGCAGCGCACTACGTCAGTATCAAGGAAGTCGTCGTCGCCGCCACCAGTTTGCCAATCCATCTATTTAAAGACCTCACCGAGCGGGAGCTCAAGCGCATCCCTCATTTGATGTTGGTCGGAAACCTGCGCTTCTCGATGGAAGCAATTTTGCAGTGGGAATTGGCGAACAGTGTGCCGGGCATC
>JAUYQT010000094.1 GCA_030697085.1 Azonexus sp.
TCTGACGCCTACGACCTGCCGGACCGTACCTTGCCCGGGGGCGCGCTTGCCTTGATTGCCGTCACTCAGGTCGCAGAACACCTGATTGCGGAAATTCTCAATGATCAGGATATTGAAGTCGGTGACGAGCTATTCGAGAAAGCGCTGGCTTATCTGGGGATCTCGGAAGGTGATCTTGATGATCTGCAGAACCGGATCGCCACTACGCTTGAAGGCGAGGCTGGCTAATCTTGCCAGCGCTGATTCCTTGAGGAATTTGACAGCATGGGGCCAATCTAAAAAATAATGGCTTACGATGCGGTTTCTTGTGAGGTGGCGAAAGCCTGGCTTGCCGCATCGCGCTTCTCGATACCCTTCAGAATCACCAGCAGACCGTCCTGGCCAGCATGCCAGTAGTGCAGGCTACGTTCGGGATGGCGTTTGTTCAGGCGTAAGGCCGAAAGTGCGAACTTGCGGATAGCTGAGAGATTACGAGCTGCATCGCTTTTACGCACCCGATAATCGTCCTCTTGGAAAGTGACCTCAAGCACCCAGTGCATGGCTTCGACGCACCAGTGGGCACGCACTGCATCTGCAAACAGCGCCACCGTTTTGATACCAACGCTCACGATGAAGTAGTGCCGCTCGACACGCTGCTTGCCCTTGATTTCTTGTATGGACTCAAGCATCCCGACCCCGCCCTGTTTTGTCCAGAGAGCACGCATCGGCTTGTCCATCCAGGAAACATTCGTGACCAACAGGGCGCGACGTGTTTCAAGGCGACCATGATTTTTCTCGTCGGTGACTCGCTTTTGCACATCAATTTGACGGAAGTCGAAGGCTTCAGCGGTCGCGAAGAAATCAACAATGGCTTCCGATAAATGCTTTTGGTTGTCCTTCACCGGAAAAGCTTTGTTCATCGCCAGTCTGCACGTCACCGCTGATGTGGCGTTGGGTAAGTTTTATTTGTCATTAATATGAAATTTTGCCTCGTTAACCTGAGTTCTTTTTTTCAAGGGTGGATTGTGGCAGATAGCAATTCTGAAATTCACAGGGCGGATCGTTTGCTTGAAACTTCCGGTAATTTTAAATTTGTTTCTCATCTCTGCCGCCACACCAAAAGCGTAAGCACACGGACTCGAAATCGTGAGGTATTTGCGCTGTTTGAGGCCACTCCCTTGCTTTTCAGTCTGCCGGTCACGGATGGCAAGCGGATCGTCGGTTTGATCCATCGTGTGCCATTCATGCGCAGTATGGCGCGACGCTTTCACTGGGACGCCTATAGCCACAAACGCTGCACAAAAATGATGAATGGGTCGCCGCTGTTGGTCGATGCCGACATCCCGATCAGAGATTTTGCCAAATTGCTCAAAGCAGATGGCGATACGAGTGTTTTGCCGGACGGCTTCGTCATTGCCAAAGAAGGCCGCTTCGTTGGCGTGGCTCATACGAGCGATGTCATTGCAACGATTGCCGACCAGGAGCGTCAGGTTTCTGAGGAACTCCGACAACATCGCGACCAATTGTCTGGCATGGTGGCGGCGTTGACTCGGACCAATGACGAATTGCGGACGCTGAACAAGAAATTTGAGCAAGCGCAGAAGCAGTTGCTCAAAGCCAAGGAAGAAGCGGAAGCTGCCAATCGAGCGAAGAGCGACTTTCTGGCAAGCATGAGCCATGAAATCCGGACACCGATGAACGGTATTTTAGGGATGACCCAACTCCTTCTGACGCCAAATCTGAGTGCTGAAGAACGCATTGATTATGCCCAGATGATTTTTCGCTCAAGCCAGCAATTGCTTGAACTGATCAACGACATCCTTGACCTGTCGAAAATTGAAGCCGGCAAAATGGAGGTGGAGCGACACATTTTTTCGCCCGGCCATCTGCTCAATGACGTTGTGAAATTCTATGGGGAGCATGCTCGTTCAAAAGGGCTGACCCTCGCTAGCGAATCTTCGTTACCGCCCGGGCAGCTATTCTGGGGTGACCCGCTCCGAGTTCGACAAATCCTGACCAACCTGCTTGGCAACGCCATCAAATTTACCGACAAGGGGGAGATAAATATTCGCCTGTTGCCAGGCGCGAGCGACGATGGCGGAGCGATCCGTTTTGTGGTGAGTGATACGGGTGTCGGCATCCCGAAAAACAAGCGTCACCGCTTGTTTGCTCCATTTTCTCAAGTAGATAGCTCGACCACCCGCCGTTTTGGTGGCTCTGGCCTCGGCCTGTCCATCGTCAAACATCTTGTTGAAGCGATGGGCGGAAAATTGGGTTTCGATAGTGTCAGTGGCAAAGGGTCGAGTTTTTGGTTCGAACTGATACTTGACGCCGTTTCGCCAGAACAACATCTCTCAGAGAATGTTGTTCTTGACCGGCCAGCGGCGATGGCACTTGCCTCGGCAGTCGAGATGGGTCAGGGCCATATTCTGGTCGTTGAGGACACGCCGATAAATTGCGAACTGATGA
>JAUYQT010000177.1 GCA_030697085.1 Azonexus sp.
ATCGCCGTCAGTTCGTTGGACTTCTCGGCACAGGCTTCCTGTCCCAACACCAGCCGTGCTCCAGCGGCAAAGGCACTGACCAGATGCAGAGCCTGCTTGCCCGTCATCTTGCTGCGTCGGCTGGTTTTTCCGTCAATCGCAACGATGCTCCCTTTGGCCAAGTTTGGCAGCACGCTGCCTACCCAAAGGCGAAAGCTCTTCTCCACAGCGCGCCGATCCAGCAGACCAAACAATCGCCCCAGCGTGTCATGCGATGGAATGCCATTCTCCAGCTTCAGAAAGCGCCGCAGCCAGTCGATCCGTTCGTTGCCCCACGCCTCGATACCGACAAAATCGTCCACTCCGCAGATCATGGCGCATGCCGCCAACACCAGCATCTCTACAAGGTCATGTTTCGATCGGCCCGCTACGCGCGGGTCCGGAATCTCGGCAAATGCTTCCGTAATCGACAGCCGCTTGGGTGGTGGCACTTCCTGCTTTTCCGTCTTCATGAGTCGCCCCAAAAAGACAGTAAGCTACATAAATCAAAGGGCTGTGAACAGCCCCCTTGCAACCCATTGAGCGTGAACGATTATTTCAGAGGGCTAACGACAATGGTATTTGCATTTTGATGCGATTGCCCTGCTTATAGCAGTGGAGCATAATCCAAAATAATTTCGTCAGAGTATCATTGGGGCTAATCGCTGTATCTCGTCTGTGCCATACGACTACCAATCTGACATCGGAGCATTGCAGAAGGGATGTGCCAATGAGGGGACTACTGATGCGTTTGTTGAAAATGACACGCCAATGAAAGCGCCGTTGCCTACCAACGAACTGCAACGTTTGCAGGCCTTGCAGAGCTACGCCGTACTCGACACACCGGGCGAGTCCTTGCTCGACGACTTGACCCAATTGGCATCGCATATCTGCCAGACCCCGATCGCACTGGTATCGCTGGTGGACAGTGAGCGTCAGTGGTTCAAGTCCAAAGTGGGCCTGGGCGCTCGACAGACCCCGCGCGACCTGGCTTTCTGCGCGCATGCCATTTTGCAGCCTGAGCAGGTCTTTCAGGTGCCGGATGCACGACTCGATCCGCGATTTGCCGATAACGCGCTGGTGACCGATGAGCCCCATATCTGTTTTTATGCGGGCACCCCCCTGCTGACGCCCGATCAGTTGCCACTTGGCACCTTGTGCGTGATTGACCATGTGCCTCGCCAACTCACCGATTCGCAAATGGAGGCCATGCGAACGCTTGGCCGGCATGTGATGGCGGTACTGGAATTGAACCGCACCATGGCCCGGCTTCAGGCCGAGCGGGCCGTCAACCGTTTGTTGGCCCGTGCTGCAGAGCAGAGTCCCGTACAGATTCTTATGACCGATGCCCAGGGGCACATTACCTACGCCAATCCCACCTTCGAGCGTGCATCCGGTTATTCCGAAGCCGAGCTGCTGGGCC
>JAUYQT010000218.1 GCA_030697085.1 Azonexus sp.
TGAACGTCTCGAACACCTTTCGCCACCGCTCACTTACGAAACCACGCTGGAAGCCCACAACCAGCGCTGGCTGCTGGCTCTCGATGCGCCGACAAACTTGCCCGCTGAAATTGCCCTGAATGGCGCGTTGACCGCAACATCACGACAAGCGATCAACACCAGACAACGTTTCAAACTCTCGGCCAACCTCGACTACCGGTTTAACACCACCGAAGATGGCGCTGTATTACGCCGCAATCTGGCGCTCCCGGTCAGCCTCAATCCGCAAGCGCGAGCCCTGGCCAATCACTGGCGAACAAGTGAGCAGTCTCCCGAAGCAATCATCCAGAAAGCACTCGCTCTCTTCGCCAGCGAATTTTTCTACACACTGCGTCCGCCGCTACTCGGTGAAAACAACGTTGATGAATTCCTGTTTCAAACCAAGCGCGGTTTCTGCGAACACTACGCGGCCGCCTTTGTTGTCCTGATGCGCAATGCCGGCATTCCCGCTCGTGTCGTTGGTGGCTATCAGGGCGGCGAACGAAATCCGGTTGATAGCTACCTGGTGGTCCGCCAGTCCGACGCGCACGCCTGGGCCGAAGTCTGGCTTGAGGGGCGTGGCTGGGCTCGCATCGACCCAACGGCAGCAGTTTCCCCAGCCCGAATCGAAAGCGGAATTTTTGATGCGCTACCCGAAGGCGAACCCTTGCCCGCATTTCTCCAGGTAAGGAGCGAATGGCTACGCACGCTGCGCTACCGCTGGGAAGCCGTCAATAACGCCTGGAACCAGCAAATTCTTGGCTACAACCCACAACGCCAGCGCGAGTTACTTTCCCGCCTCGGTCTGCCCGACCCTGATTGGCGAAGTCTGGCCAGCGCACTCGGCATTGTCAGCAGTCTGCTACTCGCCCTCATTACCGCCTGGACGCTTTACCAAAAGCCACATCACGACCCGGCGACTCGCCTCTGGCGTAAAGCCCTGCGACAGTTGGCGCGAAGACAAGTAAACTGTCCCCCTTGGGAAACACCACTTGCCCTCGCCCAGCGCGTTGCAGTGGAGCGACCGGAACTGGCCGAGTCGTTCAATCTTGTCGTCGCCGCCTATGTACAGGCGCGCTATGGCAAAGAAAAAGACAATGATCTACAAACACTGCGCGCCGCAATCGCGCAGTTGCCTTGATGGAGAGAGATTTGAAACATTTTTTCGGCGCCCTGCTACTCGCCGCATTTAGCACAATCAGCAACGCCGCCCCCGGCAACAAAACATTTGCCGACGCACCTGCAGCCATCGATTTCTCCCGCGATCTGGCACAACGTCATGGCTTCAATGCCGACGAACTTCTCGCCCAGTTTGCCCAGATCCAATCCAACCCCCGTGTATTGGAATTAATCAAACCCGCCACCTCTCCGCAGCAACGCTCTTGGGAACGCTACCGGCCGCGCTTTGTGAATGAACGCCGGATCAACGCTGGCGTTCAGTTTTGGCAAGAAAACCAGCTCAACCTGGCCCGCGCTCGCGCCCTTTATGGTGTGCCGGAAGAAATCATCGTCGCCATCATCGGTGTCGAAACTCACTACGGGACGAATACCGGCGGCTTCCTGGTTTTTGAAGCGCTTGCCACGTTGGCCTTCGATTACCCGCGTCGGGCCGAATTTTTCCGCACCGAACTTGAACAGTTTTTGCTGCTCGCCCGCGAAAACAATCTCGACCCGCTAAGCATCAAAGGCTCCTATGCCGGCGCAATTGGCATCCCACAATTCATGCCGGGCAGCCAACGCCGTTACGCCGTGGATTTCGACGGTGACCAGCGCGTTGATCTTGCCAACAGCGTCAATGACGCGATAGGCAGTGTCGCCCGTTTTCTTGAACAGCATGGCTGGCTTGCCGGCCAGGCCATTGCCACACGCGCCCGAACCAGTAGCGAACCAGCACGCAGCCTGCTCGACGCGGGCATTCGCCCAACCTTAAAAGTCGCTGACTTAACTGAGCAAGGCATCCTGACGACGGCGGAGCCGCAAGCCAGCGTCGCACTAATCGATCTGGTTTCCCCCGGCTTGAATACTGAATACTGGCTCGGGCATGAGAATTTTTACGTCATCACCCGTTACAACCGGTCAAGTTTTTACGCCATGTCAGTATTTCAACTCGCCGAAGAAATCCGGCAACGCATGCCTGGACCGATACAGGCAGCGGTCGAGTCACGGTGAACCGCTTTGTTTTCGCGATACTCAACGCCTGGGATTGATGCCGGTTTATTTGCTGCTCTTCGCTTTTCTCACCTCAACCAGTGTTTCATAAGCGTGAATAATACGTAACTGCTCGTCGCTGATGGACTCGAAACGCAAGCCAACGAGATGCTGCTGACCAATCCGGCGGATGCGCATCACACTGACGTAAGCCTCCACCGGCGCTGCCAGATCGGGCGACTCGATGACGCAGGTACCAACCTCCCCGGCCGGTTTGGCGCCTAGCACAGCGACATCAAGCATGACACCAATGCCATTGACTGAAATATCAGCGGCGGGAAATTCATAGCACTTTCCGCCCAGTTGCAACTGCACCCGACCTTGCAGGTTAAAACGGTGGAAGCGGCGGCGTTCTCTCACGGCGATCTCGTTGGTTGAATAATGAGGCCGTATTTTCCCACGCGCCACTCAGGAACATGCGGCGAAAAAGCGCAGAGCAAATCCAACCCAACTCAAATTCATCCCGGAAGTCGGAACGCTATACTGACCGCCACTTAAACCCGCTTAAATAACATGACGACTGAAAAAACTACCTGGCAAAGCGCACATTCCTATAGCGACATCCTTTTTGAAACAGCCGAAGGTATTGCCAAAATCACGATCAATCGCCCGGAGCGGCGCAACGCTTTTCGGCCGGAAACAGTGAGCCAGCTAATCGACGCCTTTCATCGCGCCCATCACGACAACACCATTGGCGCCATCATCCTGACCGGCGCCGGCAATGAGGCTTTCTGTGCCGGCGGCGATCAAAAAGTTCGTGGTAATGAAGGCTACATTGACGAAGGCGGCACGCCACACCTCAATGTGCTTGATCTGCAAATGCAGATTCGCCGCTGCCCAAAGCCGGTCGTCGCGATGGTTGCCGGCTATGCCATTGGCGGCGGACACGTCCTGCATCTGGTTTGCGACCTGAGTATTGCGGCTGAAAATGCCCGCTTCGGCCAGACCGGACCACGCGTTGGCAGCTTTGATGCGGGCCTTGGCGCCGGACTGATGGCACGCACGATCGGCATGAAACGGGCGAAGGAAGTCTGGTTGCTTTGTCGGCAATATGATGCCGTAACGGCGCTCAATTGGGGTCTGGTCAACGCCGTTGTACCGATTGAAAAACTGGAACAAGAAACCGTCAGTTGGTGCCGCCAGATGCTCGAACTCTCGCCCATGGCACTACGCATGATCAAGGCGGGCTTCAATGCCGATACCGACGGACTGGCCGGCATTCAGGAATTGGCCGGCAATGCAACCGGCCTCTTTTACATGAGCGAAGAAGGTCAGGAGGGCCGTAATGCCTGGCTGGAACGCCGCCCACCTGATTTCGGGAAATATCGCAAACGTCCATGAAAGT
>JAUYQT010000230.1 GCA_030697085.1 Azonexus sp.
ATCAGCGGCAGGGTAAACCGGGCGCGCCAGACTGCCGCCAGCCGCCCCAAGGCAAGCAGCGTATCTTCGACGACGATGGCTGAAACGCCTTCCGGTAGCTTGCTGGCATCGGCAACGAGTAAAGCGCTGGCGCCGCTGACAAGCGCTTGCTCGAGAAAATCATGGGCATCGAAGCGTTCACCACGCAAGGCAATGAATAGCTGTCCGGCGCCCACGCCTCGCGTATCGGTGGAAACGCCAGTCAATGCGACATCGGTGCCGACCATGCGACCGCCAATACTTTGTGCGGCTTCTGAGAGTAGCCAGTTCAAGCTGCCACCTCCTTGAGTTTGGGTTGACGCAAGGCAAGCGCCGACTGCGCTTGCTCACGGTCCGAAAATGGACTGCGGATACCTGCGATTTCCTGATAGGTTTCATGCCCCTTGCCGGCGAGAAGAATGACGTCGCCAGCATCGGCCTCAAGGACAGCGCAACGAATCGCACTGGCCCGATTAATCTCAACTTTTGCTCGCGCCGTGCCGACCAAAATGTCATCAATGATGGCTTGCGGCACCTCATTGCGCGGGTTGTCGCTGGTCAACACGATCCAATCTGCCAGTTTTTCTGCCACTTCCCCCATCTGCGGCCGCTTACCCTTGTCGCGATCGCCGCCGCATCCGAAAATCACGCCGAGATGACCGCCGCGTTGCATCGCCACATCGCGCAGCGCGGTCAGCGTATTTTCAAGCGCATCCGGGGTATGGGCGTAATCCACCACGACCAAGGGTTCACCGTTGCCGCCGACACGCTCCATACGACCTGGCGGCGGCTTCAATTCGGCGAGACGACGGACGACTTCATGGGCGGGAATACCGGCATCGTGCAGGACGGCAGCGACTGCCAATAAATTGGAAATGTTATAGCGCCCAACCAAAGGCGTATCGACCGAACCGCGACCGCTCGGCAGAATCAGACTGAAGTGCTGACCAAAGGGCGTCGCGACAAGATTTTCGGCCCGCACCAGCGCGGGAAAATCCCGGCGCTGCTCACCGATGGCATAACCCAGCACACGCAGCGCATTGGTCTCACGCGCCAGTTTGCCGCCCATTTCGTCATCAAGATTAATAATCGCGGTACGCAAACGCGGCCAGTTGAACAACTTTGTCTTGGCGGCCGCGTAGGCTTCCATGCTGCCGTGATAATCAAGATGGTCGCGGCTAAAGTTGGTAAACACGGCGACATCGACCCGCGCCCCATTCATCCGCCCCTCTTCAATGCCGATTGAGCTGGCTTCAAGAGCACAAGCCGCCGCCTGCGCGCGCCGGAATTGCGCCAGATAGCGCATCAGCGTGGTCGCTTCCGGCGTTGTAAAGCCGGTTTCAACCAGTGCCTCGGGAAAGCCGGCACCGAGCGTGCCGATAATGGCGCAAGGCTTCGGATAGCTTTGGGCAATACACTGGCTAACCGTTGTCTTGCCATTGGTGCCGGTAATCGCAATCAGCGACAGCCCTTCACTTGGGTAACCATAGACCGCATGCGCCAGTGGTCCAGCCAGTAAGCGCAAACCCTCAACCGGAAAATTCGCTGCGGCCATGGAAGTAACGGCGGCCCCTGCGGTCAACGCTGAATTCCAGGCAAAATCATCGCCCGGTTGCCAAAGCACCGCGACCGCACCGCGCGCCACCGCATCGGCGATGTAGCGGCGGCCATCAGCCAAATCACCCGGGTAGGCAAGAAAAATATCACCTGGCAGCACTTGGCGACTGTCATCAGCCACACCACTCGGCTCGATACCCATGGCCTCCAGGCGATTGAGAATTTCACGCGGCGTGCTCACAGGCGCCCCTTCCCTGAAATTGCTTCGACCACCTGAATGGGCGCATCCGGTCGAATACCCAGAGTACGCAAGGCGCCACCCATAATCTGCGAAAAGGCCGGACCAGCGACATCGCCACCGTAGTGAGAGCCGCCACCGGGCTCGTCAATCATCACCGCCACCACCAACCGCGGCTCACTAATCGGCGCCAGACCGACAAATGAAGCGACATATTTTTTGGCATAAACGCCGCCTTCAACCTTATATGCCGTCCCCGTTTTACCGCCGACGCGATAACCCGGCACCCGCGCTTTCGGCGCCGTACCTTCGGGCAACACAGCCATTTCCAGCATGGCACGCACTTCCTGAGTCGTTTGTGGCGAGAAGACGCGAACGCCACGCACCAGATCTTCATCCGTGCGCACCAGCGATAGCGGCACCAACTCGCCATCGCGAGCAAAAACGGTATAAGCCCGGGCCAATTGCACCAGGCTGATTGAAATGCCATGCCCATAGGACATCGTCGCCTGCTCAATCGGCCGCCAGTTTTTCCACGGCCGCAAGCGACCTTGCACTTCGCCCGGAAAGCCAAGATTAGGCGGCTGGCCGAAACCCACGCTGTCAAACATTTCCCACATTTCCTTGGGCGGAAACTCAAGCGCCATCTTTACCGTGCCGATGTTGGATGACTTCTGGATCACCTGCGCCACGGTCAGAACGCCATGGGGATGTGCATCTGAAATCGTCGCCGAACCGATCGTGATTCGGCCCGGCGCGCAATTGATCAGACTATTGAAACGGAATTTACCGCGCTCGAGCGCTAGAGCTGCCGTAAACGGCTTCATCACCGACCCCGGCTCGAAAGTATCGGTTATCGCCCGATTACGCAGTTGCGCGCCGGAGAGATGCTGCCGGTTATTCGGGTTATAGGTCGGCCAGTTAGCCAGCGCCAGAATTTCGCCCGTCCGGGCATCGATCACAATCGCGCCACCGGCCTTGGCTTTATTGGCGTCGACCGCGGCCTTGAGATGGCTGTAGGCGAGATACTGAATTTTTGAATCCAGCGCCAGGTGGATATCCTTGCCATCCATCGGCGGCTTGAGCGCCCCCACATCCTCAACAATCTGACCGCGTCGATCCTTGATCACGCTACGACTGCCCACATGGCCGAGCAAACTGTTTTGAAAAGCCAGTTCGACGCCTTCCAAGCCCTTACCGTCAACGCCAGTAAAGCCCACGATGTGGGCTGTCATATCACCAGTGGGGTAAAAGCGCCGGTACTCCTTTTCCTGATGCACCCCAGGCAAACTCAGCGCCGCAATCCGATCCGCTGTTTCCGGCGGCACCTGCCGCTTGACGTAAACGAAGGTTTTATCCGGCGCAATCTTGCCTTCAAGCTCCTTCAAACTCATCTCAAGCAAAGTCGCCAACTGCACTTTTTGCGGCGCCAGCATCGTCCGCGCATCACCTGGAATCGCCCACACCGCTCGCATCGGAGTCGACACGGCCAGCATCTCGCCATTACGATCAGTAATTTTGCCGCGCGATGCGGATACCTCGATATCCCGGCGATAACGCGAATCGCCCTTCTCCTGCAGAAAATCGTTGTTAATCACCTGCAAATAAAAGCTGCGGCCAACCAGCGCCAAAAACGCCAACATCAACAACAGGCCGACGCTACGCGAACGCCAGCCTTGCAAAGCCAGTTGCAACACCGGGCTTTCGGTAAAACGATGGCCGCGTTGAGGGCGTCGCCGAACAACCATCAGCGCACCACTTTCTTTTTGACCGGCACAAGCACTGGCGCCTGCGGCACACGACCAAGCGCATCGGGCACCACCATATGCAGGCGCTCACGGGCAATTTTCTCGATACGGGGATGAGTCGCCCAAGTGGACATCTCAAGCTGCAACTGACCATATTCAACATCAAGCTGCCGCGCCCGCTCCTGCTCACC
Organism: Azonexus sp.; assembly: GCA_030697085.1. Lineage (GTDB taxonomy): Bacteria > Pseudomonadota > Gammaproteobacteria > Burkholderiales > Rhodocyclaceae > Azonexus. The sequence continues at coordinate 3,753 of JAUYQT010000230.1, forward strand.
TTCCAGCGCCTGGAAAAGTTTGCGGCCGCGATGCTGGGAAGTGACCACGCCGAGTGCACAGACGACCACGACCAGAAGCAGGATCATATTAAAGCGGACCATTACAGCTTTTCAGCCACCCGCATCACGGCACTGCGCGCGCGTGGATTGGAAGCAATTTCGGCAACCGACGGCTTGAGCATCTTGCCGATCAGGCGGAGCTTTGGTTTTGGCAACTGATCGGCGCGCAACGGCAGGCCCTTCGGCAAATCATCTGCGGTCGACTGCTGGCGCATGAAGTTTTTCACGATACGGTCTTCCAGCGAGTGAAAGCAAATCACCACCAGACGCCCCCCCGGCTTCAGCAACCCAAGCGCCTGCGGCAATGCTATCTCCAGCTGGCGGAGCTCTTGATTGATATGAAACCGTAAAGCTTGAAAGCTGCGCGTCGCCGGGTCCTGCCCTGGCTCACGGGTGCGCACGGTCGCGCGTACGATGGCCGCGAACTGAGCTGTTGTGACAATAGGTTGTTCGAGCCGAGCAGCCACAACCTTCTTTGCAATCTGGAAAGCAAACCGTTCTTCGCCATAATTTCTAATAACCTCCGTAATTTCTTTTATCTCGGCTCGTGCCAACCACTCAGCCGCTGTCTCGCCCTGCGTTGTATCCATCCGCATATCGAGCGGCGCGTTGTGACGAAAGCTAAAGCCGCGCTCCCCATCGTCGATCTGCGGCGACGACACCCCTATATCAAACAAAATCCCATCCACGTCCCGTACGCCAGCCTCATCCGCCGCTTCGGCAATTTCACCAAAAGCGCGATGGACCAGCTGAAAACGGGAGTCCTTGATTTCCGCACCCGCCGCAATGGCGTAAAGGTCGCGGTCAACGGCCACCAGGCGGCCGTTTTCATTAAGCTTGCCGAGAATGCGGCGGCTGTGCCCGCCGCGGCCGAACGTGGCGTCCATATAGACACCGTCGGCCTTGATTGCCAGGGACTCCACCGCCTCATTGAGCAGCACCGTGACATGGGTGCTACCCGCGGTCACAGCACCAGGTCCCCAAAGCCCGGCGGCAGGTCGCCAGACAGCGCCTCCGCTGCCAGATCGTTCTGCTGCTTCCAGCCGGCCTCACTCCAGATTTCGAAATGCGTACCCATGCCGACCAGATAGACCGTCTTTTCCAGTTTGGCGTATTCGCGCAACTCGGGCGCCACCAAAATGCGCCCAGCCGAATCGAGCTCTTCGGTACGCGCATTACCAACCAGCACGCGCTTGATCGAGGCCGAGCGCGGGTCGAGGCTGGAGGCTTTGAGAATCTGATCGCGAATCGGCTGCCAGGCCGGTGACGGGTAAAGCAACAAACAACGATGCGGATGAGCAGTCAAAACGAGCGAACCCTCAGCGGCGGCGAGCAGGGACTCGCGGTGTCTTGCCGGTATGGCAAGCCGCCCCTTCGCATCCAGACTGATTGCTGCAGCCCCCTCGAACATCTCTTGACCCACCCCGTTTACCCACTTTTTGACACGAATTCCCACTTTAGAACATGATTACCCCACAGTCAATAGAGGAATTACTAATTTTTTCTTATGCAACAATGACTTACGCGAACTTTATGCCGTGATTGTTGTAGAAAATAATCGTTAAAAATCAAGGCTCATTAAAGAACACTTAAAGTGACTTATAAGGAGTTTCAAGGGGATCATTTCAAGGCGCTTGCAAAGATGCTCCTGGATTAAAACCGAGGCAAAATCAATGTAATTTTGTCTTTAGCAAACCCAACATCACGTTCACCAGCCTGCGCCGGAAACAGCTCAAGTCACCATAAAAAAAGGCAGCTAGAGCTGCCTTTTTTCCAAACGAATCAGAGTAATCTATTTTATTTGACTAAGTTTTTGTTCAATACGATCGGGCGACATGGCGCCAGGCACTCGCTCACCATCGGCAAAAAAGATCGTTGGTGTCCCGGAAATATTCAGCTTGCGACCAAATTCCTGATTTTTGCTGACCGCAGTGGTGTCACAATCATCGCGACCAGACGGCGCCTTGCCATCGACCATCCAATCATTCCAGACCTTCGCACGGTCCGCTGAACACCATATCTGCTTCGATTTACGCACTGAATCTTCAGACAAAATCGGGTACAAAAAGGTGTAGACCGTAACATTATCGAGCTTGAGGATATCCTTCGCCAAGCGCTTGCAGTAGCCGCAATTTGGATCTTCAAAAGTCGCCAACACACGCCGGCCATCGCCCCGGACGTGCTTGATTGCCCGCTCAAGAGGCAACTCGCTGAACTTGATCGCTGTCAGCTTTTTCATACGATCATCGGTCATATTTTTCATATTCCGAGCATCAATCAGTTGCCCGCCCACCAAAATTGCCGTCAACTTCTCATCGGTGTAAAAAATATTGCCATCCGCGTAGACTTCATAGAGCCCCAGATACCCCGCCTTGGTGACGCTGACGACTTTGGTCCCCAACTTCGCCTCCATACCCTTTTTAATTTCAGCCTCATCGGCGAAGAGCGCGGAACCAAATACCAAAGTCAGGACAAAAAACGATAATTTTCTCAACATCCAATTCTCCTAAAGGGTTCCAAGCGCATAGCGCACAAGGGTATTTTTTACCAAAGGTAGCCCGTTGGTCAGATTCAAGCCAAAATTCCGCAAGGGACGAAAACCCGGCGACGCTTCGCGAAATAGCCGCCGCAATCCATCCGTCGCAGTCTGCATCAATAGCGTTTCTTCGCGCCGCGCCCGTTGGTAGCGCTGAAGAAAGCGCTCTTCCCCGATATCACACCAGGGCTGCGCAACCAACAAGCACTCAGCCAAAGCCTTTGCGTCCTGAAAACCGAGATTGATACCATGTCCAGACAAGGGATGAATACCGTGCGCCGCATCGCCAATCAAAGCCAATCGGGGGGCAACGGTCTGAGGCACACGCATCAGACGCAACGGGAAAGCCACTGGCGCGGTGAGTGGCTCAAGTCGGCCCAAAATACCATTCCCGGCCGCAGAGACGCGATCACAGAGTTGCTCAGGCGGCAAGGCACAAAGTTGGTCAGCATGATCATTTGGTGTTGACCACACGATTGAAATCCGGTTCCCGGGCAGCGGCAAATAGGCCAGAACACCATCACTCCGGAACCACTGAGAAGCGATATGGCGATGAAACTTTTCAGTCGTGAAATTAGCGACCAGACCTTTTTCGCCATAAGGTGTATTAACCGCGGCAAGCCCTGCTGCCTGGCGCACCCAGGAATCACGACCATCAGCACCAACCAGCAATCTGGCAGAAAGCACCCCACCATCACTCAAGGTAAGCACGGCCGCATCCTGACGGAATTCAAGCTGCGTAGGCTGGCCAGGAGAAAACAAGGTCAGGTTACTTTGCCGCTTGGCGCTTTCCCAAAATTCGCAAGCCATCTGGGAGGACTCGATAATCCAGCCCAACTCGGAAACGCCGGCATCATATGATGAAAACTCCAGCCGACCACCGGCATCACCATGAATATCCATGGCGCGGATCGGTGTCAGACGAGTGGCGTCGAGATGGCGCCAGGCACCAATCGATGTCAGAAAACTTGCGTTGACCGGGCTGACCGCATAAACCCGCGCATCCCAACCGGAAGCGGGTTGAGGCGAATTGCTCTCGACCAACGCAATGCGCAAGCGAGTATCACGCAAGGCAAGCGCCAAGCTGGCGCCAGCCAAGCCACCACCGACGATAATCAGATCAAATTGCTGCATGACAGCAATCAAGCCATTTCATCAGGATAAATCAATGCGCTCAGGTGGGGTTGCCGCTGGAAGGCGGCTTGCTCTGGCGAGGCCGACGATTTCCGCTTGGATTATTGCCGCCGGGATTATTGGCATTGTTGCGTGGCCGGTGTTTTTTCGCCTGTCCGCCACCTGCGGGTTTATTTTGAAACATGGGAGGGCGATCCTGCCCAGTACCCTGTTCGTTACCCGAGATACGGTTACCAGGAGCAAGCTGAATTTCCAGCTCAATAATTTCATCCCACTGATCGTCAGTTCTATCGCGTTCGGCGACAGAAAGAAGTTCTCGCAGGCGACGGCGATTATCGTTGGGTGGCGGAGAAGCCACAACGGGCGGAACTACGGGCGGGGTTTCAGGATTCGAATTAGTCATCGCAAATTAAAAAGCGGAGCCCGGCAAAGCGAGCCCCGCATTGAGTAATGCCAGATTACTTCTTTTTGGCAGGGGACTTCTGGGGCGCAACGGCAGCCTTGAAGGCTGTACCCGCAGTAAATTTGGGAACCGTAGTAGCAAGAATCTTCAGCGTAGCACCGGTTTTTGGGTTCTTCCCGGTACGCGCTGCGCGCTGTGCCGACTTGAAAGTGCCAAACCCAACGAGAGTAACGGACTCGCCTTTAGCAACAGTCTGGACTACTGCACCAACAATAGCAGACAACACCTTGTCAGCAGCAGCCTTGGTAACACCAGCTTCTTTTGCAGCAACTTCGACCAGCTCGGATTTATTCATCTAAGTGCCTCCTGTTACTTGTTTATATTTAAGAAAACTGGCCGTTTGAACGGCAGCGAACTAAAAGTAGCACACCTTGATTGATATGTGTTGGCACGAAAAGGCTTATTCAGGAAGGATACTATGAAAATAGGCAATTTAAACACGCCCCCCCTGGCGCCAGCCGTTGCCTCTATGGTCGCAGCAGCTACTACAAATGGCAACCCCGGCGCACGGCCGGGGCTGCCATTCATACTATCAAGCAATATTACTTGCTTTCTTCCTTCGGCTTTTCGCCATGGGAAAGTTCGGCAGCACCTTCATTGTGC
>JAUYQT010000289.1 GCA_030697085.1 Azonexus sp.
CAAGCACCGTTGGGCCTTCAACTCGTTTGAAAGTGGAACGATGCGTTGGCAAACCTTCACCAATCAGGCCGCTTTGCGCCGTGTAATGGTGCTTGGCTTCAAACAAGAAAAAGCTCTTGTCCTTATTGCCATGTTCCTTGTACCTAAGTAGTTCAAGTTCAACCAGATCACCGCCTTGGGCAGAGATGGTTGCCTTCAACAAATCGGTACTAACGCTAAAGGTTTCGCCAACGGGTGCGCCAGCGCCTGAAATAGCTGGGGTAACAATACCGGCAGCGCCGGGCTGCAAGGAAACGGAAGGCGTCGGTGCAGCGCTACCAGGTGTTGTGGTGGTCGCTACAGCATCTGCTGCTGGTTTCGGCTGGTTGAATTTTTGCCAGCTTTCCCACAGCATGAAACTGGAAAAAGCGAAGATCATCACCAGAATAAGGCGTCGAGTGTCCATGAACTGCCTATGTAATCAAGCATTCTCAAATCAGGGTACTGGATCGTACCCGCCGGGATGCCAGGGGTGACAACGGCTGATGCGTTTGACGCTCAACCAGCCACCCTTAATGGCACCGTATTTTTCTACTGCTTCCACCGCATACCCCGAGCAACTCGGATGATGGCGACAACTTTTGCCCAAAAATGGGCTAATCGCATATTGATAAACCCGAATCAAGCCAATCAACAAACGTTTCATCAATTTTCCCGCTTTGGTTTGGGCCGCCGCAGTTTTTCCAGCAAGGCGACAAAATCACCCACCAGCAATTTGTTATCCAGCTTTCCCGGCTTCACCGCTAGTCTCACGACAAAATCGCAAGCCGGCAGCGTCGAGCGCAAACAACGAAACTGTTCGCGGATGATACGTTTGACCCGGTTACGGTCAACCGATCTTTTAAGCTGTTTTTTACCAACCACCAACCCTAACCGCGCTTCAGTAAATTCGGCGCTTCTTGGCTGATAGTGCAGCATCAGTAATTTTCCGCGAATCGCCTTCCTGAAACCAAAAACGGATGAGAACTCATCCGTTTTTGTCAGGCGATAGCGTCTGGC
>JAUYQT010000295.1 GCA_030697085.1 Azonexus sp.
GAGGCCGCCGGTTATCAGGTGGCCTTCTCCGGGCAAAAAACCTATAACGGCGTCGCCCTGCTGGCACGCCAGCCGATCACCGATGTGTTGTATGGCAACCCGCACTTTCCCGACGAACAAAAACGCCTGATCACCGGCACCGTGGGCGATACGCGGATCATTTGCGCCTACATCCCGAACGGCCAGGCGGTGGGCAGCGACAAATATGATTACAAATTGCGCTGGCTCGATGCGCTGGCGCTTTGGGTTGACGAAGAACTGGCGGCGCACCCCAAACTCGCCTTGTGCGGTGACTACAACATTGCCCCGGACGACCGCGACGTACACGATCCGAAAGCCTGGGCCGGCAAAATTCTCTGCTCGGAACCCGAGCGCGCCGCCTTTCAGCGCCTGGTCGGCCTCGGGCTGGAAGACAGCTTCCGTCTTTTCGAGCAGCCAGAAAAAACCTACTCCTGGTGGGATTACCGGATGCTCGGTTTCCAGAAAAATCAGGGCCTTCGTATCGATCACATCCTGCTCTCGAAAGCGCTGACAGAAACCTGCACCGCCGCCGGTATCGACCGCGCCCCACGCAAACTGGAGCGTCCCTCCGATCATGCGCCGGCCTGGGCAACGCTGGCCTAACGATGACAAACCCGACACCCGGTTCACCCACCAGAACCATAGATACAGCGGCGGCCCCTACGGTCAACCCGGAAAAACTGCTGAATTTATACCCGCCGCTCGCCGGCCTCAGCCCGCAGCAAGTCGCCGCCCTGCTCCAACCGCAAGGCATCATGCATTTACCCGCCGGCACGCAGGTCTTTGCCGAACACCAGCCCTGCAACGGCTTTCCGCTGCTGCTCGAAGGCAGCATCAAAGTCGTCAAACTAGCAGCCAGCGGACGCGAATTGCTGCTTTACCGGGTGACGCCTGGCGGCTCCTGCATCATCAGTTCAAGCTGCCTGCTCGGGCATAGCGACTACAACGCCCGCGGCATCGCCGAGACGCCCATCACGCTGCTCGCCCTGCCCGTTGCCAGTTTTTCAAAACTGATGCTGGAACACCCCCCGTTCCGCGACTTTATTTTTCACCTCTTCGCCGAGCGCATTGGCGAATTAATGCAACTGGTCGAAGAAGTCGCCTTTTCGCGCCTTGACCAGCGCCTGGCCAAACTGCTGCTGGCCCGCCAGGGCGATGTATTGCATGTCACCCACCAGCAACTGGCTGATGAACTGGGCAGCGTCCGTGAAATTGTGAGTCGCCTGCTCAAGGGTTTCGCGGCACAAGGGCTGGTCACGCTGGGCCGCGAGCAGCTCAGTATCCTCAATCGCCCCGCCCTGCAAAAACTGGCTGCTGTGTGACTCAAGTTACATACGCCCCCGGCTAGCGCCGCTAAAGTGCGTCCCGTACCCACTTAATTCAACGGAGAAAATCATGGCTAGCAATGTTGGCGGTATCGATAAAATTTTACGTATTGTGGTCGGCGCTGGCTTGATAGGCGCCACAGCGGCCGGCCTGTTGCCGGTTTGGGGTTACATCGGCATCATCCCCCTCGCCACTGGCCTGATGGGCTGGTGCCCGGCCTACACGCTGCTCGGCATCAAGACCTGCCCGATGAAGAAGGACTAAATAAGCGCCAGAATTTTCGCGCTTTTTGCACAAGGCGAGCGGGGTAACCTGGCTCGCCTTTTTCTTTTCCGGCAAAGCCAAAAGCACACTCAAACAAACAAAAAATGGAGCCGTCTAGGGAGCAATCTTGTGGACAGCCCAACGAAAAACTCATCCATAAACACAAAATTTGCGTAAAAATAGAAAATAAAATACAGACAACCACTGATTATTAAGGATATTTTCTGGAAGAAGTCAAAACCAAGGCCAACCCTGGGCGTCTACAAGTCTGGTTTCTCGCCAGCCGCCCGAAGACGCTATCCGTCTCGCTATCACCAGTTCTCGTCGGCACGGCTATCGCCTGGAACGCCACAGGGAAGGTTCTCTGGCTGCCTTTTTTCGCCGCCATTTTTGCTGCTGCGCTCATCCAGATTGGGACCAATCTATTCAACGATGTCGGTGATTACCTACGCGGCACCGACACGCCGGAGCGCCTCGGCCCCAAGCGGGTGACAGCCGAGGGCTGGCTCAGCGTTACGCGCGTCAAGACCGGCGCCTGGCTGGTTTTTGCCCTTGCGTTCCTGTGCGGCATCTATCTGGTCTGGCATGGCGGCTGGCCGATTGTGCTGATCGGCCTCGCCTCGCTGGCCGCGGGCTGGGCCTATACCGGCGGACCAAAGCCGATTGCTTACGGTCCACTCGGAGAATCCTTCGTTTTTGTATTTTTTGGCCTGGTTGCCGTCGGTGGCAGCTATTACCTGCAAACCCTGAGCCTGACGCCGATAGCGCTGCTTGCCGCCGCACTGGTCGGCCTGCACGCCGCGGCGGTGATTACCGTCAACAATTACCGCGACCTCGATGGTGATGCCCGCAATGGCAAAAACACGCTGGCCGTCAAACTTGGCCGAACGGCCACCAAGCGTATTTACGCTGCCGAAATACTCGCGCCTTATTTACTCCTGCCCATCCTGGCGCTCCTGAGCAGCCACACCGACTGGCGACTGGCGCTACCGCTGCTGTCACTGCCCTTGGGCCTCAAGCTGATCCGGCGTTTTTATCGGGAAGCACCCGGCCCGGTTTTCAATCAGATACTCGCCGCCACCGCCGGATTGCAACTGGCTTACGCTTTACTGTTAGCGCTCAGCTTTATATTTTGACTATTTTTTAGGCGCCGACTCGGGTAAAATTCGCGACCTCCCAAGACTCAAGTCGCCCCATGGAATTCGTCGGTTTCCAGCTTCGTAACAACCTGTTCGTCGCGCCCATGGCCGGCGTCACGGATCGCCCTTTCCGCCAGTTGTGCAAAAAAATGGGCGCGGGTCTGGCTGTCTCCGAAATGGTCACCTCCAATTCGCTACTCTATGGCAGCGCCAAAACCATTCGCCGGGCCAATCACACCGGCGAAGTGGCCCCCATTTCCGTGCAGATCGCCGGCGCCGAACCGGCGATGATGGCTGAAGCTGCCCGCCATAACGTGGACAACGGCGCCCAGATCATCGACATCAATATGGGTTGCCCGGCCAAGAAAATCTGCAACGTGATGGCCGGTTCGGCGCTGATGCAGGACGAAGCGTTAGTCGGGCGCATTCTCGATGCGGTCGTTGCGGCCGTGCCGAATACGCCGGTTACCCTGAAATTTCGCACCGGCTGGAACCTGGCCAACCGCAATGCGCCGAATATCGCGCGTATTGCCGAATCGGCCGGCATCCGCGCCGTTGCCATCCACGGCCGCACCCGTTGCCAGCAATACACCGGCGAGGCGGAGTACGACACCATTTCGCTGATCAAGACGCTGATCAAGATTCCGGTGATCGCCAACGGTGACATCACCACCCCGGAAAAAGCCAAATTCGTGCTCGACACGACGGGTGCTGACGGCATCATGATCGGCCGCGCCGCCCAGGGTCGCCCCTGGCTGTTTCGCGAAATCGAACATTTTCTGAAGACCGGCGAGCATTTACCGCCAGCCAAAGTCACCGAGATTCACGCCATTCTGCAGGCGCACCTCGAAGACCTCTACGAATTTTATGGCATGGAAACCGGCTTTCGCGTCGCCCGCAAGCATATTGCCTGGTACACCCGCGGCCTGGTCGGCTCGGCCTCATTCCGCCATTACATGAATCAACTGCCCAGCGTCGAACAACAGATGCAGGCGGTGAACGATTTCTTCTGCCAGCAGGCAGCAGAAAGCGAACATCTAAAATACAACTCAGAGGAGGCGTTGGCAGCATGAGCCAACAAGACATTTCTGCTTGCGTGCTGGGGGCACTCGAGCAATATTTTCGCGATCTCGATGGCGAAAAACCCTGTGCGATTTACGATATGGTACTGAAAAGCGTCGAGCGACCCATGCTCGAAGTTGTCCTCGCCAAAGCTGGCGGCAACCAGACACTGGCCTCGGACATGCTCGGCATCAACCGCAACACCCTGCGTAAAAAACTCACCGAACACCAATTGCTCTAGTTGCCAGTCATTAGTCGTTAGTTACTAGCTAACGGCCTAAAGCCCGCACCTACCTGCTAACAACTAACTACTAACGACTACCAACTAAAATGCCCATCAAACAAGCACTGATTTCCGTCTCCGACAAGCGGGGCGTCCTTGAATTCGCTCAGGGCCTTGCCGCTCAGGGCGTCAATCTGCTCTCCACCGGCGGCACGGCAAAAATGCTGCGCGATGCCGGGTTGACCGTAACGGAGATTGGCGACTACACCGGCTTTCCGGAAATGCTCGATGGTCGCGTCAAGACCCTGCACCCAAAAGTACATGGCGGCATTCTGGCCCGGCGCGATCTGCCGGAACATCTGGCCACCATCGAGGCGCATGGCATTCCGATGATCGATCTGGTCTGCGTCAATCTCTACCCCTTCGCCGCCGCCATCGCCAAAGCCGGCGTGACCCTGGAAGACGCGATCGAAAACATCGACATCGGCGGCCCGGCGATGGTTCGTTCCTCGGCGAAAAACTACGCTGGCGTCGCTATCGTCACCGATCCGGAAGACTACGCTCCGCTACTCGCCGAAATGCAGGCTAACGCTGGCGCGCTGCAACTGGCGACCCGTTTTGGCTTGGCCAAAAAAGCTTTCACCCATACCGCCCGTTACGACAGCATGATCGCCAACTGGCTGACCGGCCTCGACGACGGCGCCGCTGGTTTTGCCATTGAGAAGCCGGCCGAGGCTGCGCCCGTCCCGGCCATCTTCCCGGCCAAACTTCAGCTCGCCTTCGACCGTGTCGAAACCCTGCGCTACGGCGAAAACTCTCACCAAAGCGCCGCGTTCTACCGCGACACCCACCCGGTTGAAGGCAGCATCGCCGCCTATACGCAGTTGCAGGGCAAGGAGCTGTCCTACAACAACATTGGCGACTCCGACGCCGCCTGGGAGTGCGTCAAAACTTTCAACACCCCGGCATGCGTCATCGTCAAGCACGCCAATCCGTGCGGCGTTGCCGTTGATGGCACGCTGCTTGGCGCCTACGAAAAGGCGTTCAAGACCGACTCGACCTCGGCCTTTGGCGGCATCATCGCCTTCAACGGCGAAGTCGGCATCGATGTCGTCAATGCCATGAACGAGCGCAAACACTTTGTCGAAGTGCTGATCGCTCCGGCCATCAGCGCCGAAGCGCGGGCCGCGCTGGCCAGCAAAGCCAACCTGCGCGTCCTCATCGTGCCGCTTTCGCGCATCCTCAACACGCTGGAATACAAGCGCGTTGGCGGTGGCCTGCTCGTCCAGACGCCGGACAACTTTACGGCCGAGGCCAGCGGCCTGAAGATTGTCACCAAGATCCAGCCGACCGCCCAACAAATCGAAGACCTGCTCTTTGCGGAACGCGTCGCCAAATTCGTCAAATCCAACGCCATCGTCTTCTGCGGCAACGGCATGACGCTCGGTGTCGGCGCCGGCCAGATGAGCCGCGTCGATTCGACCAAGATTGCCAGCCTCAAGGCCCAGCATGCCGGTCTCGACCTGGCCGGTTCGGTCGTCGCCTCCGACGCCTTCTTCCCGTTCCGCGATGGCGTCGATGTGCTGGCGGCAGCCGGTGCCAAAGCCGTGATCCAGCCCGGCGGATCAATGCGCGACGAAGAAGTGATCGCGGCCGCCGATGAGCATGGCCTGGCCATGGTGTTCACCGGCGCACGGCATTTCCGTCACTAATAGCCCATGATTTCTGAGCCAATCATCAAGGAAGCCGTGGCGCGACTGATTTCGATTGCATCACCAAGCAAATTAATTTTGTTCGGTTCGCATGCCCACGGCGATGCGGTCGACGATTCAGAGGTTGATTTTCTGGTGATTGAGCACGAGGTCAATGACGTCGGCGCTGAAATGATGCGATTGCACAAAGCCTTGTGGCCGCTAAATATTCCGGTCGATATTCTGGTCTGTTCAGAATCCGATTTTGCTAAAAAACGCGAATGGCGTTCATCGGCAATTTATTGGGCGGCACGTGAAGGCAAGGTGCTTTATGCGGCATGAGACTTTAGGCTTTTAGGGGGGCGGCAGTGGAGAAGTCGTGGAAAAATGCCATTAAAAGGGTACTCACAGAGTCTTCGATGCCACTGCATTACACAGAAATTTCTGAACAAATATTATCGCGTGCTTACTACGAAACTGACGGAGCAACGCCTGCAAGCACTGTAAATGCACAATTAACCTCATCAATTAAACATGACGGGCCAAATTCACCGTTTATACGGGTTGGTAAAGGCATATTTTCCTTAAAGAACTTTCCCACAGGAGTGACTCCACCCGCGCCACTCTCCGTTTTCAAACAAGATCAATTGGCGCCTCTTCTCGAAACGGATGTGGAATCATCTGACTCAATTATTCACTCATTCGGCATGTATTGGCAACGCAATCTAGTTGTATGGCGTAATGATCCAAAGATGTATGGAAAACAACAAGCGCTTTCCAAGCCTGTCGACTTTGGCAAACAGAAGGGCATTTACATACTTTACGACCATCACACCGTTGTGTATGTCGGGCGTTCAATTGATCGACCATTGGGAAAACGCCTTTTTGAACACACGGTTGATCGCCTGGGTAGTCGCTGGAATCGATTCTCATGGTTTGGCTTGCTCGACGTAACCCAAGAGGGAAATCTCAGAGAAACAGCGCTCAGCACCTCACTTGCGGCCCTTGTTGCAACGTTGGAAGCCCTTCTCATTGAGGCGCTCGAACCACCGCAAAACAGAAAACGCGGCGATGACTTTTCTGCCATTGAATACATCCAATACATTGATCCAGAACTAAAAGAGCGTGAAATACAAAATACATTACGATCGATTGAGCAAAAAATGCGGGGTGGATCGTGAAATCATTCAGCCTAAAACCATCGACGCGAAGGCGCAAAAGTACCGAGAAGTCTGAGAAAGAACAACTCGCTTTTACCACCCGGAGTTTCGACTGTTAGCACTCCCAACCCATGCCCATACCGAACACTTTGACTCTGCCAGAAATTGAACAATCCATCCTGACCTTACGCGGTCAGCGAGTAATGCTCTCCAGTGATCTGGCAACGCTTTATGGCGTTGAAACCAAGGTATTGACGCAAGCCGTCAAGCGTAATATCAAGCGTTTCCCTGCTGACTTCATGTTTCAGCTGAATCACGATGAATGGGCAAGCTTGAAGTCACAAACTGTGACCTCAAACCGCGGCGGCACGCGCTATGCGCCCTACGTATTCAGCGAGCAAGGTATCGCCATGCTCTCCAGCGTTCTGCGTAGCGAGCAAGCGGTACAGGTGAATATCGAGATCATGCGTGCGTTCGTCAGGTTGCGGCGCATTCTCAGCGAACATCAAGAAATTGCCCGCAGGTTAGACACACTTGAAAGTCACTACGACGCTCAGTTCAAAGCCGTCTTTGATGCCATTCGGCAACTTATGATGCCACCTCATTCCAATAAAAATCCTATCGGTTTTACCGCCGAAATTCACGGCAAGGAGAAAAAATGAAACTACTGGTAATTGGTTCCGGCGGCCGTGAGCACGCCATGGCCTGGCGTCTGGCAAAGACTGACGGCATGCAGAAAGTCTATGTTGCACCGGGCAATGCCGGCACGGCGCGCGAGCACGAGCTGGAAAATCTCAACATTACCGATCCGGAAGCGTTGGCTGATTTCGTTGAGCAGAACAAGATTCACCTCACCGTCGTCGGCCCGGAAGCGCCGTTGGCAGCGGGCGTGGTCAATGTTTTCCGGGCGCGTGGCCTGAAGATTTTTGGCCCGACCAAAGAAGCTGCCCAGCTTGAATCCTCGAAGGATTTCGCCAAGCGCTTCATGGCCCGCCACACTATTCAGACTGCAGACTTCGAGACTTTTTCGGAGTCGACCGCAGCGCATGCCTATATCGACCGCAAAGGTGCGCCGATTGTCATCAAGGCCGACGGGCTGGCCGCCGGCAAGGGCGTTGTCGTCGCCATGACGCTGGCCGAAGCGCATGGCGCCATTGACGACATGCTGTCTGGCAATAAACTCGGCGATGCCGGTGCCCGCGTCGTCATCGAAGAATTCCTCGAGGGCGAGGAAGCCAGCTTCTTTGTCATGGT
>JAUYQT010000303.1 GCA_030697085.1 Azonexus sp.
ACCGCCAGCATCAAGGCATGTTCCCAGCCGCCAAATTGAGTCGCGGTCAGGGCAAAAAATGCAGCCTGCGACAGGGTATCGAAGGAAAGTGCAAACAGCGCCCCGACCAGCGCCACTAGCGCGGGGTGCGAAACATGGCGCAAACGCCCGAGCAAACGACCTTTCAAACCAACCGGCTGAACCACCTGATCCGGCTCGGCGCGCAACACTGCGGCCAGATTCAGACTGCCCAAGGCAACCAGAAAGCCGATTGAAATGACCGCCCCGAGCAGACCAAACCACTCAGGAACTTCCCACTGGCTGGCAATTGCCGAAACGCTCAAGGCAATCACAATCACCACTGCGCCATGACCGAGTGAAAAAATTGTCCCGCAATAACGGGCAAGCCCCGGCTGATGCCGTGCGTTGTAGCGGGTCAGGCCATCAATTGTTGCCAGATGATCGGCATCAAACCCGTGCTTCATGCCCAGCACAAAGGTCAAAATCAGCAGCGACAGCCAGTCAGCAGGCAGGGTTTCCATTGCGGCACCGATCAAATATGAAGAAATGGTGAATATTCATACAATTACCGTGCCAGTGCGCTAACCACCTGTTTCACCGCTGTTTTACTGACCATTCACCCATCCCGCCGGGCAAAAACGATTACTTACTTTCCACTGGAAGCGTCAGGACAAATTCCACTCCGCCAGCCGGCAAAATAGTCGCGCTCAACTTTCCACCATGCCGCTCGACAATGCCGTAGCTGATCGACAAACCCAGCCCGGTACCCTGCCCGACAGGTTTGGTCGTGAAAAACGGCTCAAACAGACGGCTCAGGTTTTCTTCACTAATACCTGAGCCATTGTCGGCAAAAGACAATGTCGCCATGCCCTGATCAACATGGCCGGTGATTTTCAAGCGGCCATCGCTTTGGCTGGCCGTTGCATCCCGCGCATTCTGAATCAGGTTCATCACCACCTGCTGCAACTGCCCGGATGACCCGGCACAAACCAGATTTGGCGACAGATCAAGATCAACTGCAAAATTTGCCGAGGCGCTCTGCACCACCCAGCGCACCGAACGCTCAATCACCTCGTTAAGACTCACCTGCTCGGCGACCATACGGTCTGCCGCAGAAAAGCGCTTCAGCGCATCGACAATATCCCGCGTCCGCTCGCCACCTTCGATCATTCCATCGATCAAACCCGGCAGATCAGCCATCACTCGGTCTATTTTTAACTCCTGACGCAAACCATCAAGCACCGGATCATTCGCCGCAGGACTCATATGAACAGCCCCGAGATAGCTTTCCAGGCGCTGGGCGTAACGCTTGAGAGAAAACACATTACCCAGAACAAAACTGATCGGATTATTCAACTCATGCGCCACCCCGGCGACCAAACGCCCGAGTGAAACCATTTTTTCGGCATGCAGCAACTGACCCTGAGTCCGTTTTAAATCATCATGCGCCTGGCGCAAAGCCTGATAAGCCCGCCGCAACTCACCAACCGGTCGCCCGGTCACCACCATCCCCATCAGTTTCCCGGTATTCGACACTCTCGGCGTACAGTTCATCGAAACCGGGACAGTAGCCCCATCCGAAGAGGCAAGAAAAAATTCGCAGTCGGTTAAACCGGTCTGCCCTGAACGGCCAAACATGGCACGCGCCTTTTCACGTTCAGCATCGTTGGCAAACAAATCAAAAACCAGCGTCTGTTCAAGATCAACTGGTGCTTTACCAACAAATTGACACAAAGATGCATTAACTTCGACGATTTTGCCGTTACGATCGCAGACGATAAGAATATCTGACATCGAGGTAAGCACGCTCTCGATGAACTGATGCGACTCCTCAAGTGCCGCATTTTTCTCTTCGAGCGCTACCTCGTATTGCAGGAGGTCGTTATAGACCTCATCCATTTTTTGAATTACTTCGATCCAGGCATCCTCGCCCAGACCTTCAGCTGGCGAAGCAGACAAGCCCTCAACGGGCGGGACGATAGTGGACATGCGACTCCCCGTGTTCATCATGGGCATGATGCTGCTCCGTTTCGAGCGCAATCACATTCAGCTTGCCATGACGCACACCGCGCTCGGCAATCAGTGCATCGGCAAATTTCCGAACTTCAGTCGTTACACCTTTAAGAATGACCGTTTCCAGACAGTTTTCGTGATCAAGATGGGTATGCATCGCCGCCACGGTCAAATCGTGGTGATCATGCTGCAAACTGGTCAGTCGTTCAGCCAACTCACGCTCATGGTGGTTAAACACATAAGACAAATTAGCCACACAATGGCCGCTCGGCGTAGCACGCTGCCGGTCGCCCTCAATCGCCCCGCGAATCAAATCGCGCACCGCTTCCGAGCGATTGCTGTAACCCCGGTCAGCAATCAGTTGATCGAACTGGCTGGCCAGTGATTCATCCAGCGAAATGGTAAAGCGTTCCATAGCGTCCTCTCAGTGCACCGTGCACACCATGTACAGGTTTAACGAGCACTGTTTTTTATCAAAGACAATAGCTTAGAGCAATTCCACACCACGTCAAAGCCAGCAAAAACGCACCATTCCGCACCATAAAAATCAAAGACTTACTAGGGCATTTGGTGAACAGAAAACACCCTAGCGCATTGCCAACAGCCACAAACATGCCATTTCGAACAATTCGTTTGTTTCGTTTATTGCGAATACAGGAAAAGTAAGCTAAAGTTAAAAGCGATGTGTAACACATTCAAAATTGACTAAACGACAACTACTAAGCGACCACACGACAATACGACGACGCAATTACGCGACCATACGATCATACGACTACGTAAATACACGAACACACATCACAGAGAAGACACATGAACGCACCAACACAGCAAGGGCTACCTAACCTACCGACCGAGCAAGATATTGCTCTGGCCAAGGAGGGAAGCCGTGAGTTGTCGATGGTTATGACCACTCCTGAAGAAACCCAAGAAATTACCGTTTGCATGGGGCACAGTGAGCAGAAAGTCCATCTGCCAGCTTCAGCCATTCAAATGCTTATGGATATTTTGGTAAATATTTCCCAGGGCAATGCCGTGCAGATCGTCCCTGTACATGCTGAACTAACAACCCAGCAAGCAGCAGACATTCTCATGGTTTCCAGACCTTACCTGGTCAAGCTGCTCGATGAAAAGAAAATCGAGCATCGGAAAGTGGGCAGCCATAGACGCATCCGATATAACGACCTCCTCCAGTTTAAGGA